>JBJXGY010000117.1:0-36067 GCA_046160185.1 Gaiella sp.
GCTTAAGCCTGACCCCGACACAGTCTCCACCGTCGTTGTGAGCCGCCGCACCAGATGCTTGTTGCACGTTGTCAGCCGCAATGCGGCCGACAACGTGATCCTGAAGAGGGCGCACTCTCTCACCGAGTTTTTGGTGGAACACTGCGAGATGGCGCACTAGTGCGGATCCTCTTCGTCGGCGACGTCGTGGGCCGTCCCGGCCTGGAGATCGTGGAGCGGCGGCTCCGCGGGCTGCGCGAGGAGCTCGGCGCCGACCTCTGCGTCACCAACGGCGAGAACGCAGCCGACGGCGTGGGACTGACGCCGCGTCTCGCGGAGCGCATCCTCGCGGCCGGAAGCGATGTTCTCACGCTCGGCAACCACACGTGGCGGCGCATCGAGATCACGACCATGCTCGAGACGTCGGATCGCGTGATCCGGCCGGCGAACATGCCGCGAGCGCTGCCGGGTAAAGGGCTCGCCGTCGCCACTGCCGCCGACGGAACCCGCGTTGCCGTGATCAACCTGCTCGGGTCGCTCTTCCTGCAACCGGCGGTCTCGCCCTGGGAACTCGTCGACGACCTCGTCGAGCAGGCCCGCGAGCAGGCGCCGGTGGTGCTGGTCGACATGCACGCGGAAGCGACGAGCGAGAAGGTGGCAATGGCGCTGCACCTCGACGGACGGGTCAGCGCCGTCCTCGGTACGCACACCCATGTGCAGACGGCGGACGAGCGTGTCCTCCCCGGAGGCACGGCCACGATCACGGACGTCGGCATGACGGGACCCCACGGCGGCGTGATCGGAGTCAAGGCAGAGCTGGCGATCCGCCGGATGCGCACCGGGTACCCCGTGCGGTTCGAAGTGGCGGAAGAGGACGTGCGCCTGCAGGGCGCGCTTCTCAGCGTGGACCCGGTGACTGGGCGCTCGAGCGCGATCGAGCGGATCGACGTGGCCTGAGCACGAGAGCGGCGAGGAGCACGAGCAGGGCGAGGTTACGCGCGAACACGGCCCACGACGACGCCGGGTCGAACTCCTTGACCAGGTCCCAGTAGCGCCACGGGAAGTAGAGCGTGGTCAGCGCGCCGGCCACCCCGAGCGCGACCAGGGCGATCCGTCCGCGCGCACCGGCCACGAGCGGGATGAGCAGGATCAGCCAGACCAGGTACTGCGGCGAGAGGACCCGGCCGAGAACGACGAACGCGGCCACCAGCGCCGCGGAGTACCGAAGGAGCCGACGCGGGTCGGCCGGGCCTCGCGCAAAGCCAATCCACAACGCGACGACCGCGAGGATCTGGGCTACACCCGACAGCGAGGCAACCACGTCCGGAAGAGTGCCGACGAGGTTCTGGCTGCCCTTCCCCGAGGCCCAGGCCAGATCGAGCCCGGCGAGCTGGTGCGCGACGAGCAGCAGCCCCGCGCCGAGGCTTTCGAGCTGCAACGAGCGGGCGAGCTGCCGAGACAAGCTCCAACCCACGCCGTCCGGAGCGATCAACACGAAGGGCAGGTAGGCAAGCGCAGTGACCGCGATCGCCGGCATCGCCACCCGGATCGCATCGCGGCGCCCGCCCCGCCTCCACGCGAGCACACAGAGAAGCGGCAACAGCAGAGCCGGGTACAGCTTCGCCGCGATTCCCAGACCGAGCAGCAGCGAGGCGAGTCGCAGCCGGTCCCGCACGGCGGCGAGCAGGGCCGCCGCCGTGAGCGCGGCGGGGAGCAGGTCGTAGCGGGTGCCGACCACGGCTGAGACGGCGAGCGGCGAGAGGCCGAGCGCGACGAACGCGACGCGACGAGCGGCCGGCGAAGCGCCGAGGTGGTGGAGAGTTTCTCCCGCGACCCACACCCCTGCCGCACCGCAGGCTCCGATCAGCACCGCGAAGACGGCCTCGAACTCCGCCTCGATACTCGTGACGAGGGCGGGGATCGCCATCGGCGGCACGGCGAGCGGCGGGTACTCGAGGTCGAAGTCCCGGTAGGGCACGGCACCACCGGCGACGAGCTCTCCGTAGCGCCTGTACAGACCGAGATCGTCGACCTGGCTGCCCGATCGCTGCCAGAGCAGGGTGAGCACGAGCTCCAGCAAGAGGAACACGGCCGCGGCGAGGAGCGGCCCGCGACGGAACAGGGCGATCACCGGTCTCTGCGGTCGGCGCCGGCGACCGGACCGACCAGAGCGAGGACGGCGAAGGGCAGCGCCCACGGGAGATAGAGGTAGAACCAGTGGTCAAGGACGGCCTGCACGGCAAACAGCATGGCGGCGGTGAGGGCAGCGAGGCGGATGGGGCCCTTCAGGCGAGGGAGGAAGGCGAGTGAGAGAGCGAAGGCACCGACGGCAGCCTGCAGCAACCGCTGGACGCCCGCGAGATCGGGGATGCCGGCAGCGTGGTACTGGCCCCAGCCCCAGAGTGAGAACGGCGACTCCCGCTCGAGCTGGAAACCGATCGTGCTGTCCCAGAACGTGCGGAGCGCGCGGCCGAGCGCCGGCTCGAGGAGCAGCATCGAAAGCATCGCCGCCGAGACGACGGTGAACGCGGCAGCGAACCGGACGAGCTGTCGCCGGCTGAACGGCGTGGGATACCCGAGCCACACGGGCACCACCGCGAAGGACGCGAACTTGGCCCAGCCGGCAGCGGCTACGGACGCACCGCGGGCCCAACCCGAATGTAGCGCGAGGAACCCGCCGAGCAAGAGCGCCGGCATCAACGCGTCGTTGGTGTTCGCACGCAACCCGTAGGCGGTAAACGGGTAGGTCGCCCAGGCAAAGACGAGAATCGCGCCGAGTCTCGATCCGCCAAGACGCCGTCCCACGAGGAAGAGCAGGCCGAAGACGATCAGGTCGAGCGCGATGGACGTCGCGTGCGCAGCGGGCAGCGAGTCCCATTTCCCACTCCAGCCGAACGCAAGCACCGCCGGCACGTACGCGAGATAGGTCGCAGGCCCGTAGGTGTCGCCGTGGGTGTTGGAGGATTCACACCGGCCGTTCGTCTGGATCCGGTCGCGGGTGCGGCCCTCCGAGTCCGCCTTGCCGCAGGGCTCGAGCCCCGCCTCCTGGGGCATGTTCCCGTACGGTGCCTGGCCGTCGAGGATGCGGTCGGCCCCGATCACGCCGGCGTACCCGACGTCGATCACGCCGCGGGGCGAGGTGACGTTGAGGCCGACCCGAAACCCGACCATGAACAGCGCCACGGCGGCAAGCAGCCAGACGGGCAGCACCCGCTCGGCCTTCGGCACACGCCGGCCACGCAGCCCGAGCCACGCCAGTCGCGCGCTCAGGTACAGCAGGGGCGGGTAAGCGAGGGGCACGCTCGTGAAGACCTGCCCACGGTTGAAGAAGAAGAGCGAAATCCCGAAAGACGTGAGCGCGAGCAGGTCGAGCGACCGCAGCGACAGCGGCTTTGCCCAGTTCACGAGCCCGGCCACGAACACGAATGAGAGCGCGAGCCACACCGGCCACCAGTTGAGGATGCGCCCGCCGAAGGCCCCCGGGCGGCCCCGGGCCATGCGCCAGGCGACCTGGGGCCCCGTCCAGGTCTCGCGCACGGCGCCCGTCGCATCCTCGACGACGCCGCGCGCCACCTCGCCGGCTCGCTCGGTGTCGACGTGCACCAACCAGGTGCCGGTGAGGTTCTCGAACGTGGCCCTGGTGGTCGGTTTCTCCGCGTAGCGGTCGAGCCAGGCGACCACCTTCGGGGCCTCGAGGACGCGCTCGACCGCCTGTTGCTCCGTGAGCCGCGGGCCGATCTCGGCAGCAGCCGCCGGCGAAGCGGTGAGCAGAAGGACGAGCGTGACAGCTGCGGCTAGGCGCTTCAGCGCCTGAACGACCACAGCTTGTTGCCCACGAAGTTGACGGGCGTCACGAGCACGATCGCCAGAGCCTGCGCGGGCAGCTCACCCATGCCGATTGCGACGAGGAGTTGCAGGACGCCGAGGTTGGCGGCCAGCGCCGCGAGCGACACGATCAGGAAGCGCATCCCTTGAAAGACGACACTGCCGCGGTCGCCGCGGAAGGTCCAGGTCCGGTTCCACGCGTAGTTGTTCGATACGGCGACCACGAAGGCGCCGACGGCGGCCAGGAGGTAATGGAGGTCGAGGCCGCGCCGCAGCAGCTCGTACACGGCCAGGTTGACCACGTAGCCGGAGGCGCCGACGACACAGAACTTGAGGAGCTGCTCCCAGTTGCGCCGTTTGCGGAGCGCGCCGCTCACGCGCGCGCGATCGACCGCGAGTCTGGTCTCGCTCATCGACGCATTATGGGGACGCGCCCGAAGTGCTGCCGGATCGCGGGGGCGACGTCGGTGATGCTCGCGACGTCGACCTCTGTCCCCACCGACAGCACCGGCACCAGCGAGTCCGCCTCGGCCAGCGATCCGTGCGAGCCTCCTCCCGCATGGTGGCGTCCGCCGAGGTCGGCCAGCTCCCATCCCTCCGCGGCCGAGACGAGCACCTCACCGGCGTGGGGGCCGTGTAGGGCATGCCAGGCGCGTCGCAGGGCATCCGGATGCTCGAGCTCCAGGTCTCCTTCGAGCTCGAATGCCCCCCCGGTGAGCGGGCGGAACGCGACGCGACCCTCACGCCGATGCGCGACCGCCCAGTCCTCGTCAAGGTGTAACGCGACGTCGACGCCGCGCTCGCGGACGAGCGCGTTGACGACGGCTTCGATCGCACCGCGCTCGGCGTAGACCATGCCCGCCCGGTTCGAGGCGGTGACTCTTGCGCCTGCGATGCCCGACAGCGTGTGCCGCAGGTCGACCGTGTCGGCGACGGCCGACTGCCCGTGATCCGCCATCACCACGATCGCGTACCGGTCGAGGAACGCGTCCATCCCACCCGCCGCCGTCACGAGCTCGCCGAGGGCCTGATCACAGCGAAGAAGCACGTCGTGGGCGCTGTCCGGCCCGAGCGCATGCGAGGCGTAGTCGTAGTCGCTGAGGTAGAAGAGGAAGAAGTCGAAGGCGTCCCTGGTCACGAGCCAGCGCCCGACCGCAGTCGCATACGCGTCGATGGAGCCGGCCGGCCGGTTGCGCCACGAGAGCGGAGCGCCGGTCTTCCGCGCGTCGAAGACGTTGTAGAAGAAGAACAGCTCCGGCCCGAGCACGTCTCCGATCAGCGGGATCGGAGAGCGGTGCCGCGTCCGCCCCCGGTACGCCGTGTAATTGACCGCCGCTGTCTGCAGTCCGGCATCCGCGAGCGACTCGAACAGTGTGAGCGTGTCGGCCGACAGGTGATCGCGACTCAGCCCGAGCATCGTGTCGGACAGCGTCTGCACGACGCCCGCGGCGCGAACTGCGCCGAACGAGGATCCGTACTCGACGAGACGCTGCTCGTCACGGTGCCACCAGACGAGGTGCGGGATGCCGTGCGCGTCGGGAAAGGTACCGGTGACGATTGAGGAGAGGCAGACCGGTGTGAGCGAGGGGAAGACAGAGACGGCGCGGCAATAGCTGCCATGCCCGGCGAGCTCCGAGAGGGTCGGGAGCGCGCGCCGGTCGAGCGACGACTCGAGCATGGACGGCGTGAGGCCGTCGATCACCGCGAGAATCAGCTTCTTCATCGTGTCGCCGCCGGGCGGGGCGTCGCTACTTGGCGAGGCTGCGCAACCCGGCGTACCGCTCGGCGACCCTGCCGCGGAGGCGCCAGCCGAGCAGCGGCAGGAGCGCCGCCTCGAGGTAGCCCACGACCGGCACGAAGGCGAGACCGGCGGCGGCCGCAGCCGTTACGGCCACGATCAGCGCCACTCCGCCCCGGGTGCCCCCGCGGCGTGAAGCTCCGGCCACGACCACCGCGGCGCCGACGGCCGCGAGGGCGCCGCCGGCAGCCCCGGCGACGATCTCGGCGGTGTCGTCGACGACGAGCCCGAGCGCTCCGCCGGCCACCGCGGCGGCGAGAACGGCTGCGATCGCTGCCGCACGCCTGCTCCCCGCGAGCCCGGCGAGCAGGATCCCGGCCGCGGCGCCAAGGCCGGCGGCGAGGCCGATCGTGTACCACTCACCCATCTCACCCGAGTGTACGCCAGCGCCCTCACACGAGAACGGTGACGGCGTTACGCTCGGCCTCGAACAGCACCTCGGTGACGTCGCCGAGATCCTCTCCGTCCAGTTCCAACGCGGTGGGCCGGTCGCAGCGCACGGCAAAGCGATCGAGGTCGTGACCGTGAAGCACTCCGCGCGCGTGATCGGGTCTCGTTCCCCAGAACAAGTGATGGGCGAGCAGCGGCAGCGACCAGAGGCGAACGTCCTTCGGCGCCGCGACGTCGAGGCCGAGATCGAACGACGCACCCGGCGCGACGGGCAGCCCACGGCGCCCGAGGTAGGTGTACGGCCGGCAGTTGGCGACCAGAGCGAAGGCGGCGCGGCCGAGGCCCTCGACCTCGAGGATCGGCGGCAGACGGAACCGCCGCCGGACCAGCTCGCCGGTGGCCGCCTTGACGAAGGCGCGGTCGCCCGGGCGCTTCCCGTGCTCGTCGCGGCCGAGCCGGTCGACGGCCCGGATCAGGTCGGCGTCGAACCCCACACCCGCAGCGAATGCGAAGCGGCGGCCGTTGGCGCGGCCCAGCCCGATGCGGCGGGTCCGCCCTGCCGTGAGCCGGCGCGCGGCGGCCAGCGGTTCTCGAGGAAGACCGAGGGCGCGCGGGAGCACGCTCGTACCTCCGCCCGGGATGAAACCCAGCGTGACCTCGCTCGCGAGCCCGTTCAGCACCTCGTTGTAGGTGCCGTCCCCGGAGAAGACGACGAGCGTGTCGACGGAAGGATCGAGGGCGGCCGCGATCTCTCCACCGTGACCGGCGTGCGCCGTATGCACGATCTCCGGGCCGCCCAGCGCCGCCGCGACCGCGAGCGTGCTGGCCTCGTCGACCTTGCTCGCCTTTGGATTGACGAGGAGCAGAGTGGACATCGCAGCGTCACGATACGCGCCGCTTCACGGGCTGACCTTGTCTGACCGGGGCCGAGGAGCTTGACGGACCCACCGCCCGGCTGCGACGATCACCGCATGCCTCTCGGGCTCGGTGGCTGGGAACTGCTCGTCCTCGTCGGCGTGATCGTGCTGCTGTTCGGCGCGAAGCGCCTGCCGGAGATCGGCCGCCAGCTCGGCGGTGGCATGCGCGACCTGCGCCGCGCAGTCGAGGACATCGACCCGCGCGAGGACCTGAAGCAGGCACTCGAACCGGCACCCGCACCACCCGCCCGGGCTCCGCAACCCGAGGACTGAGCCCGTCGGCGAGGACGGAGGTGCCTGAGCCCGGTCACACCGGCGGACACCACGGCTTGCCCGAACACCATCCGGACCGCCCGAACACCTGATCTCTGATTTCAGTCAGCCAGCGGTTGTGGGCTTTCTTTGGATCCCGAATCATGACCAGTGGACGGAAAAGTGGCAAGATAACCGGGAATTCGCCTCAAAAAGTGCTAATCTTGGATCCAAAGATAATGATCTTGGATCCGAAAGAGGTCACATGAGCGCGAGCCCGTCGATCACCCGCCCGTACTCACAGGATGACGTCGCGCGCCTGCGCGGCACCGTGCACGTCGAGCACACCGTCGCGCGCCTCGGCGCCGAGCGGCTGCGCGAGCTGCTGGGCGACCGCCACGTCGTGCGCGCGCTCGGCGCGCTCACCGGCAACCAGGCGGTGCAGATGGTGAAGGCGGGCCTGGAGGCGATCTACCTCTCCGGCTGGCAGGTTGCGGCCGACGCCAATCTCAGCGGCCATACCTATCCCGACCAGAGCCTGTACCCGGCGAACAGCGCACCGGCACTCGTCAAGCGCATCAACAACGCGCTGCTGCGGGCCGACCAGATCGCGCACGCCGAGGGCGACGACTCGACCTACTGGCTGGCGCCGATCGTGGCCGACGCCGAGGCCGGCTTCGGCGGGCCGCTCAACGCGTTCGAGCTGATGAAGTCGTTCATCGAGGCCGGCGCCGCGGCGGTGCATTTCGAGGACCAGCTGTCCTCGGAGAAGAAGTGCGGTCACCTCGGTGGCAAGGTCCTCGTCCCCTCGTCGCAGTTCATCCGCACACTCGTCGCCGCCCGCCTCGCCACCGACGTGCTCGACGTGCCGACGCTGATCGTGGCCCGCACCGACGCCCTGGCCGCGAACCTGCTGACGAGCGACATCGACGATCGTGACCGCGCCTTCACCACGGGCGAGCGGACGGGCGAGGGCTTTTACCGCGTCAAGGACGGCATCGACGCGGCAATCGCTCGCGGCCTCGCCTACGCCCCCTACGCCGATCTCATCTGGTGCGAGACCTCGACGCCGGATCTCGGCGAGGCACGGGCATTCGCCGAGGCGATCCACGAGCAGTTCCCCGGAAAGCTCCTGGCGTACAACTGCTCGCCCTCCTTCAACTGGAAGCGGGCGCTGTCCGACGAGGAGATCGCGACCTTCCAGGACGAGCTCGGGTCGCTGGGCTACCGCTTCCAGTTCATCACGCTGGCGGGCTTCCACTCGCTCAACACCGGGATGTTCCAGCTCGCGAAGGGCTACCGGGAGACCGCGATGTCGGCCTATGTCGAGTTGCAGGAGCAGGAGTTCGCCCTCGAGTCGTCCGGCTACACCGCCACGCGCCACCAGCGCGAGGTCGGTGCGGGATACTTCGACCAGGTGGTGGAGACGGTGACGGGCGGCGCCGCGTCGACGCTCGCGCTCAAGGGCTCCACCGAGGAATCCCAGTTCGAGTCCCACTGACCGGAGGCCGATGGACACCAGCGACGTGCTCACCCCCGAGGCGAGGGAGTTCCTCGTCGACCTGCAGCGCGAGTTCGGGTCGCGCCGGCTCGAGCTGCTCGCGCGCCGTGCCGCCAGGCTCGCGCGGTTGCGCGCGGGCGAGCTGCCGGACTTCCTGCCGGAGACAGCGGAGATCCGCGCCGGCGATTGGCACGTGGCGCCGTACCCCGAGGAGATCGCCGACCGTCGGGTGGAGATCACGGGGCCGGTCGATCGCAAGATGGTGATCAACGCGCTCAACTCGGGCGCGAAGATCTTCATGGCCGACTTCGAGGACGCCAACTCGCCGACCTGGCACAACGTGATCGACGGGCAGCGCAACCTCTCGGACGCGCTCGACCGCACGATCGAGCTGGTCACGCCCGAGAAGGAGTACCGCCTGCGCGAGGAGGTGGCGGTGCTGTTCGTGCGCCCGCGGGGCTGGCACTTGGTCGAGCGCCATTTCGAGGTCGACGGCGAGCCCATGTCCGGGTCGCTCTTCGATTTCGGTCTCTACTTCCTCCGCAACCACGCGCGTGGCGGACGGTTCTTCTACCTTCCGAAGCTCGAGTCGCACCTCGAGGCACGGCTCTGGAACGACGTCTTCTGCTTCGCGCAAGAGCGATTGGGTGTGCCGCGCCCCACGATCAAGGCGACGGTGCTGATCGAGACGATCCTCGCCGCGTTCGAGATGGACGAGATCCTCTACGAGCTGCGCGAGCACTCGGCCGGGCTCAACGCCGGGCGCTGGGACTACATCTTCTCGGTGATCAAGAAGCTCGGTCACCGCCAGGAGTTCGTGCTGCCCGACCGGGCGCAGGTGACGATGGCCGTGCCGTTCATGCGCTCCTACTGCGAGCTGCTGGTGAAGACCTGCCATCTCCGCGGCGCCTTCGCGATGGGCGGCATGGCGGCGTTCATCCCCTCGCGCCGCGACGCCGAAGTCAACGCGGTGGCGCTCGCGAAGGTGCGCGAGGACAAGGAGCGCGAGGCGGGGCAGGGCTTCGACGGCACCTGGGTCGCACACCCGGATCTGGTACCGGTGGCGATGGAGTGCTTCGACGCCGTGCTCGGCGAGCGCCCGAACCAGATCGAGCGGCAGCGCGACGACGTCTCCGTCTCCGCCGCCGATCTGCTAAACGTGGCGGCGACGCCGGGCGAGATCACCGAGGCGGGCCTGCGAAACAACGTCACCGTCGGCATCCAGTACCTCGCGGCGTGGCTCCAGGGCGCGGGCGCGGTGGCCATCCTCAACCTGATGGAAGACGCCGCCACCGCCGAGATCTCACGTTCGCAGATCTGGCAATGGCTGCATCACGGGAAGATCGCCGCGGAGGACGTCCGGCGGATCGTGGCGGAGGAGGCCGGCAAGCTCGGTCCCGACGCTGCGGAGGCGAGGGCGCTGTTCGAGCAGATCGCAACCCAGCCCGAGTACGTGGAGTTCCTCACGCTGCCCGCATACGAACGGCTCGCCGACTGAATCCCGGCCTGCAGGCACCGGAGTCGGTTCGGATGCTGGTGGCGAGCCAACCGCTCGGGCTGCCTTCCTTGCGGGGTCAGTCCCCCTGCGGAAGCAGAACAGACCCCTGGCGGGGCGCGGTTCGGCCCGCTTTCACCGTCCGCTGAACCGCGGAGGTCTCTTCTCCAGGAACGCCGCCACGCCTTCCGCGAAATCCGCCGAGGCGGCGGCCACGGTCTGCTCCTCCGCCTCCGCGGCCAGCTGCTCCTCGAGGCTGTGGGCGTGCGCGCCGGCGAGCAGCGCCTTCGTGCCGGCGACGGCGCCGGTCGGCATCGCCGCCCACGCCTCTGCGACCTCGCGGACGCGTGCCTCGAACCCGTCGGCCGGAACCACCTCCGAGACGAGCCCCCAGGCGAGGGCCTCCTCGGCGGAGAGCCGCCGGTTGGAGCACATCCACTCGAACGCACGACCGTAGCCGAGCAGCCGCTCGAGGAACCACGTCCCGCCCGCGTCGGGCACGAGCCCGATCCCGGCGAACCCCGGGACGAGGACGGCCTTGTCCGACGCGACCCGCACGTCGCAGGCGAGGGCGAGCGAGAGCCCGGCGCCGGCGGCTGCGCCGTTGAGCGCAGCGAGCACCGGCTTGCGAAGCGCACGAATCGACCGCACCGTGGGGTGGTACGTCTCCTCGAGCAGCTCCCCGAGCGGGCGCTCCGCGTCCTCAACCTCGTTGAGGTCCTGCCCGGCGCAGAAGGCGCGGCCCGCGCCCGTGATCACGACGCAACGCACGGCCGCATCCTCCGCCTCCCGCAGTCCGGCCTGGAGCGCGGTGTGCACTCCGCGGTCGAGCGCGTTCATGGCGTCCGGGCGGTTGATCGTGAGCGTCGTCACGGCGCCTTGCCGCGTCACGGTGACGGCGTCGCTCATGAGGAACACCCTAGCGAGCCGCTGCCGGATATCGTCCCGCACATGCGCGTACGGCAGCTGCTGACACTCGTGCTGGCTCTGGTGACGGCAGTCTCGCTCACTGCCTCGAGCGCGTCGTCGGCCTCCGCGCCGCGGGTGATTCGCCTGATCTCGATCGGCACCGCTCCGCCGGTCGAGGTCGACAAGCCTCCGGCCGGGCCTAGCGTGGGCGACACGCAGAAGCAGTGGAGCCGGCTCCTGAACGCGGCGCCGCAGTTCGGCAAGCCGAAGGGCGCGGTCGTCGGCAAGGACTCCGGGACGATCCGTCTCGTCGGTCCCGATCAGGCGACGTTCACCGGAACCACGCGCCTGCCGGGCGGGACGCTCCGGCTCAGCGGGCGGATCGTGTTCGTGAACAACGGCTTCGTCGTCGCGGTGGTCGGCGGCACCGGCGTCTTCAACGGCGCGAAAGGCACGGTGCGGGTGACCGCGACCGCCGACGAGAACAGGTCGCTCAACGTCTACACGCTGACGTACCCGGCCGGTTCGACCGCCTGATGTCGGCGGGAACCGCGACCGCGGTCTCGCTCTCGCTCGTGGCAGGCCTTGCCGGGGCGATCCAGGTCGCGGTGCAGGCTCAGCTGCAAGTCCGCGTCGGCAACATGGGCGCCCTCGCTACTGCCTCGCTGATCGGCGGTGCGCTCGCGCTCGTCGTGCTCCTGGTCGCCGAGCGCAGCCTGAGCCCGCTCGGCGAGGCGGCCGGCGCGCCACCCTGGCACCTCCTCGGCGGAGTGATGAGCGTGATCATCATCCTCTCCATCACCGTCGCCGGGCCGAAGATCGGCGTCGTCGCAACGACCGGCATCATCGTCGCTGCGCAATTCGCACTGGGAACCGTGATCGACCGCTTCGGCTGGATGGGCGTGGAACGGATCCCGCTCAGCCCATCTCGCGTCGTCGGGCTGGCGCTGCTCGCGGTGGGGGCGGCGCTGACACTGAGACGATGAAGGGCTTTCGCTCGTGAGTCGAGCGCGGCGCGGCTACCCCTCTTCGACGCGATTCAGCCACTCGTCGACGAGGGCCCGGAACAGGGTTCGCTGCTCGACGGCCGCTGCATGGCCTGCGCGATCCAGGACCGCCAGCGTCGCGCGGGGGAAGGCCTCCAGCATCTGCACAGCTCCTGCGTAGCCGGTCTGGACGTCCTGGCGCCCGGCCAGGATCAGTGTGGGCACCTCGATCGGTTCGGAGAAGACAGTCGGGTCGGACGAGAAGTCGGGACGGGCGTCGAATCGCGCCAGAAACTCGTGGTCGGCGATCGACAGCCCGGGCTTCACCGCGGCACGGAACGCGGCCAGAGTCTCGGGTGTCTGGATCACGGCGACGGTTGGCCAAAGCTGCTCGTCGGGTTGGAGTTGCGCGAGGGCGGCCGGGTCGCGAACGAGGGCACGTTGGGGCGGAGCGACGATCTTCTCCTGGTCCATCGTCGTGGCCGGCGTCCACAGGAAGAGCCCCGTGAGACGCGCCGCCCGGCGTTGCGCGATGGCTAGTGCCAGATAGCCACCGTACGAGACGCCTGCGAGAGCGAACCGCCGGCCGCCTAGTACTGCGTCGACGAACCGGAGCACCACCTCCAGCATGTCCTCCTGCGACTGAATCCAATCCGCGCCCGGCGTCCGACCCATGCCGGGCAGGTCGGGATAGACGCGCAGCCAACCCGGTGCCGAACGAGGCGCGAGGATGGGTTCCAGGTAGTGGTGGGGCAGCCGGTGGTCGGCTGGCCACCCGTGAAGGATCAGGAGCGGGTGCCCTGCCTGCTCGCCCTCTACTACGTGATGGACGGGAATGCCCAGCACGTTGACGCTCATCGGGCGATTCTAGGGCGGTTCGCTCCATCGCTCCCTACCACCGGGCGCACGAGCCCCCCTGGCGGAAGGGTCAGAGCTCGACTGGCTCGGGCCGGGGTTCCGGCTGACAAGTGGACTGGCGGCTTGGGCCGCTAGGCGGACAAGCCACTCTGAAGATGCCTCGGGGGCGCTGGGAGGCTGCGAGGCTCAGGGGCTCAGACAGATGTCCTCGGGCCAGACGGGCGCTCGCATCAACGGCCGCCCTGTCGCGTCCCGCAGCGCGGCCACGATCGCCGCGGTGGAGACGACGGTCGGGGGCTCGCCGGCGCCCTTGACCCCGTACGGCGCCTCGGGATCCGGCACCTCGATCAGCACCGACTCGATCGGCGGCACGTCGAGTGCCGTCGGGAGCAGGTAGTCGGTGAAGCTCGGGTTGAGGATCCTGCCGTCGCGCGTGATCAGCTCCTCCATGAGGGCGAGACCAAGACCCTGAACGGTGCCACCCTCGATCTGGCCCTCGACCGAGTGCGGATTGATCGCACGGCCCACGTCCTGCGCAGTGCCGATCCAGACGACGCGCGTCAGGCCAAGCTCGACGTCCACCTCGGCAAGCACCTTCATGGCAGCAACGGCGACCGAAACGTGCGCTCGCTCCCCCGTGACCTGACCTGTCTCGGGGTCGAGGGGCGTGGTGCGCGGATGGCGGAAGACGCGCTCGACGTCGGCCTCGCCGCCCGTCCTCGCCGCCTCCTCCAACGCTGCCCGGCACGCGTCACGCACCGCGCCCGCCGCCATGTAGGTCATCCGCGACGCAGACGACGACCCGGACGAGCCCACGGTCGAGGTCGTGTGCGCGGCGAGCTCGACGTCGTCCCGGTCGAGCTCGCTCCGTGCGACCTGCTCGATCACGCCCTGCAGCCCCTGGCCGACCTCGGCGCCCGCCACGTGCACGAGCGCCGCTGCGCCGGGACGGAGCAGCACCCGGGCCGCGCAGGAATCGTCGAAGCCCTCAGAGAAGCAGATGTTCTTGAAGCCGACGGCGAAGCCCACGCCACGCCGGACACCCTCACCATGCGTGGTGTTCCCGGCACCCCCAGGCAGCCTGAGGGGATCGCGTGGCAATGCCTCCGGCGCCGGCGGCACGAGCGCCGCCGTCGCGCGGATCACCTCGGAGACCGGGAGTGACCCGTCCAGTGCCTGCCCGGTCGGGAGCCGGTCACCTGGACGCATCGCGTTCAGGAGTCGAAGCTCGACGGGATCGATCTCGAGCGCGGCCGCGAGCTTGTCCATCTGGGCCTCCGCGGCAAAGCACGTCTGCACCGCCCCGAACCCGCGCATGGCGCCGCACGGGGGGTTGTTGGTGTAGACGCCGGTCGATTCGATGAGCGCGTTGTCGACGCGGTAGGGACCGGCTGCAAAGCAGGCGGCATTGGAGGCGACGGCTGCAGTGGTGGACGCATAGGCGCCTCCGTCGAGCAGGATCCGGCAGTGCACGCTGACCAGCCGGCCGTCCTTCGTCGCGGAGTGCCGGAACCAGATGCGCGCAGGGTGGCGGTGTACGTGGCCGACGAACGACTCGTCTCGCGCGTACACCATCTTCACCGGCCGGTTGGTGTGAAGCGCGAGCAGCGCGGAGTGGATCTGCATCGACAGGTCCTCTCTGCCGCCGAACGCACCCCCCACCCCGGCCAGGTGGATCCGCACCTGCTCGTCGGCCAGGCCGAGGCAGGGCGCGGTCTGGGCGCGGTCGACGTGCAGCCACTGCGTGGCCACGTAGATGTCGACGCCGCCCTCGCCGTCTGGCACCGCCAGGCCGGACTCGGGCCCCAGGAAGGCCTGATCCTGGATGCCGACTTCGTACTCGCCCTCAACCACCACCTCCCCCACGAGGTCGGGGTCGCCGTGACGGATCACGATATGGCGCACGACGTTCGGGCGCGGATCGTCCCGGTACCCGTGCCCCATCGTCGGCCGCTCGGGATGCAACGGCTCCATCTCAGTCGCCGTCCGCATGTCGTCCACCGGTGGCAGCGGCTCGTACTCGACGACGATCGCTTCTGCCGCCCGGCGCGCCTGCTCGTCGTCTTCGGCCGCCACGATCGCCACCGGCTCGCCGACGTATCGCACCCGGTCGCTCGCGAGCACCGGCTGGTCCTGGAACTCGAGACCGTACGTCTTTCTCCCCGGCACGTCGGCGTGCGTGAGCACAGCGTGCACCCGGGGGAGAGCCAGCGCTGGACCGAGGTCGATGGAGACGATGCGGGCGTGGGCATGTGGACTGCGGAGGGTCTGCCCCCAGAGCATTCCGGCGGCGTGGAGGTCGCTCGAGTACACGAACTCGCCCTGCACCTTGGGCGGCCCGTCGTCGCGACGAGGCGAATCGCCGATCCGCCCGCGGAGGCTCGTCTCGAGAGCGGTGCTCATCCGGCCGCCGCCCTCACCGCATCGAAGATCTTCTGGTACCCCGTGCAGCGACAGATGTTGCCCGACAGCGCCTCGCGGATCTCGTCGTCCGTCGGCTGCGGCGTGTGCCCGAGCAGGTGCACGGTGGCCACGATCAGCCCGGGCGTGCAGAAGCCGCACTGCACCGCGCCGGCCTCGACGAACGCCTCCTGCACGCGGTGGAGCCGACCGCCCTCCGCAACGCCCTCCACCGTCACCACCTCGGCGCCGTCGGCCTGCGCCGCGAGGACGAGGCACGAGCAGACGAGATCGCCGTCGAGCAGCACCGAGCATGACCCGCACTCGCCCTCCTCGCACGCGTTCTTTGATCCGGGCAGTCCGAGCCGCTCGCGCAGCGCGTGCAGCAGGCTCTCACCAGCGCGCACGTCGCACTCGCGACGGTCGCCGTTGACCGTGAGCTCGATTCTCATGCCAGGCAGCGCGCGAGCGCCCTCCGGGTCAGCACACGCAGCGCGTGGCGACGGTACGCAGCGCTACCGCGGATGTCGTCGATCGGAGAGGCGGCGGCGGCCACGGCGTCGGGGAACGCATCCGCGTCCTCGAGGGGCGCGGTGACGAGCCCCACGACAGGCCCGGCCGAGCCGTAGGCGGCACGCACCTCCCCCCTCTCGCGGTCGGCGACGAGCGCGAGCGAGCAGACGGAGATGACCATCGCGTTTCGCCGCCCGACCTTGAGGAAGGTCTGCGGCCTTCCTCCTGCATCGACCCGTACACGGACGATCAGCTCGTCGGAAGCCAGAGCCGTCCGCTTTGGCCCGGTCGTGAACTCGCCGAGCGGCAGCGTGCGCTCGCCGCGGACGCTCGCCACGTCGACCATCGCGCCTTCGATACGGAGCGGCGGCAGCGCGTCGCCCGCGGGCGAGGCCGTGCCGAGGTTGCCGCCGATCGTGCCGCGACTGCGAATCTGTGGCGAGCCGACGGTGCGCGACGCCTCCGCCAGCGCCGGCAGAGCGGTCGCCACCTCCGAGCGCAGCAGCTCCGCATAGGTGAGCCCGGCGCCGAGCACGAGCGTCCCGCCGTCACGGCTCCAGCCCCGAAGCTCGTCCACGCCACTCAGATCGAGGAAGGCCTCAGGTCGTGAGTGGCCCGCGTTGACCTCGACCATCACGTCCGTGCCGCCCTGGATCACGCGGGCAGCCGGAACCTCCGATCGCAGACGGAGTGCCTCGTCGAGCGAGTGCGGGCGCAGGACATCCACTGGCTATCGCTCCTCGCGCACGTACGGCAGGCCGAGTGCCGCGGGCGCACCCAGCCGCCGCTTGCCGAAGCCGGAAGAGACGACGACCAGCACGACGATCGTCATCAGGTAGGGCAGTGCCTGGAAGAGCTGTGGTGCGATCGTGATCTCCTTCGCCTGTAGGGTCAGGGGCAGCGCCGAGAACGCCCCGAAAATGTACGCGCCGACGAGGCAGAGGTCGGCGCGCCAGAAGGCGAAGATGACGAGCGCGATCGCGATCCACCCGCTACCGCCCGTGAGCCCGTCGACCCACTGCGGCGTCAGCGCCAGGCTGAAGCAGGCGCCGCCCACGCCCGCGAAGGCGCCACCTGCCACGGTGTGCAGGTAGCGGTAGCGCGAGACGTCGATGCCCATCGCGTCGGCCGAGGCGGGCGCCTCGCCCACGGCGCGTACGTTGAGCCCCGGCCGCGTCCGGGAAAGATAGAGCCCGACGAGCACCACACAGATCCACGAGGCATACACGAGCCAGGTCTGGTCGAAGATCACCGGTCCCAGGATCGGCAGATCGCCCAGCCCGAACAGGTCGAGATTCCGGAACGAGTACCTCGCCGGGTTCGTGCCGAGGTCGAAGTCGTTGCCGATGTACGAGGAGAACCCCGCTGCACCCGCGAGGATCGTCAACGCGAGACCGCTCACGATCTGGTTGGCCCGCAGGGTGATCACGAGAAACGCAAGCAGCAGCGCACCGGCCGCACCCGCCACGGCTGCGATCAGCACCGACATAGGCAGCGCGAAGCCGGCCGACCCGCCGATCTTCTGCATGGCGAGAAATCCCATCACCGCGCCGAGCAGCATCATTCCCTCCACCCCGAGGTTGAGTACGCCGGAGCGCTCGGCCAGCAACTCCCCGAGCGCTGCGTACAGGAGCGGCGTTCCGTACGCGACCGCCGAGGCGAGGATGACGACGCCGATGCTGGTGTTCATGCCGGCTCCGCCACGGTCTCTGCCGGGCGCCGGCTGCGGTCGAGCCGGAACCGGTAGCGGACGAGCATCTCGCCCCCGAGCAGGCAGAAGAGGATCAGGCCCTGCATCACCCCGACGAGCCCCGAGGGGAAGTCGGCGCCCTGCAGCGAGTAGCCGGCGTTCTGCACACCGCCGAGCAGGAAGGCGACGAGGATCACCGCGAACGGGTTGTAGCGCGCCATGGCGGCGACCACGATCCCCGAGTAGCCGTAGTTCGACTGCTGCAGGCCACGCGCGTCGAGGACGTGGCGGAAGTCACCGTCCTGGCTGGCGCCTCCGATCCCGGCGAGCGCGCCGGACAGGCAGAGCACGGCGACGATCTTCGTGCGCGTCCGCATCCCCGCGTACCGGGCGGCTCGCGGCGAGTCACCGATGACCTGGGCCTCGAACCCGAATCGCGTGCGTTCGTACAGCACCCACACGACGAACGCGACCGCAACGGCGAGCAACGCGCCGAGCGGCACCAGCAAGCTGCCGAGCGTCACGACCGGCCAGCTTGCCTCTTCGGGGAACGGCTTCCCTTGTGGGAACAGCGCTCCGGTGGCCGACGTGTCCCGCCAGTACGAGAGGCTGTCGAAGATCAGGTAGTTGAGCATCAACGCGGCGACGTAGTTGAGCATCAGCGAGGTGATGATCTCGTTCGTATTGAGGAAGGCCCGCAGCACGCCAGGGATCGCTCCCCAGGCCGCTCCGCAGAGCGCGCCCGCGGCGACCATCCCCAGGACGTGCACCACGGTCGGCGCGCCACCGAGCACGAGCGCGGCGGCAGCCGCCCCGATCGCCCCCAGATAGAGCTGTCCCTCGCCGCCGATGTTGAAGAGCCGCATGCGGAAGGCAAGCGCCGCAGCGAGGCCGGTGAACGCGAGAGGCGTGGCCGCGATCAGCGTGTTCGTGAGCGCAGCATCCGCGAAGAAGGCGGCGTCGAGCAGCTTGCGAAACGTCTCGACGGGCGGGTGGGAGGTCGCCACGAGAAGCAGCGCCATCGCGAGCACCGCGACGGCGAGCGATCCGAGCGGCACCGTGACCAGGAGGTGGCCCGGCTGCTTCAGCCGTCGCTCGATGCGAACGCGCGGCGCTCTCATCGCTGCCCCCAGAACCGGCATCCGCTCTCGCGGATCCCGGCTCGGGAAGACCCCTGAAGCGGCCGCTGACGCGGCCGGCCGTCACCGTACGACGCAGGCCGAGACCCAGGTTGTCTCATGCCACGATCCCGACTCCCGCCATCAAGAGCCCGAGCTGCTCGACGTCGGCGTGCGCTGCGTCCGTCTCGCCGACGACGTGCCCTTCGTACATGACGACGATGCGGTCGGCCAGCGTCATCACCTCGTCCAGGTCCTCGCTGATCAGGAGCACGCCGACCCCGTTCTCGGCCGCGGACGCCAGGTACCCGTGCACCGCTTCGATCGCGCCGATGTCGAGACCGCGGGTCGGCGCAGCCGCGACGAGCAGACGCGGGGTGCCGGAGAACTCACGCCCGAGAACCACCTTCTGCAGGTTCCCACCGGACAGCTGGCGGGCGGGCGCGTGCGGGCCCGGCGCTTTCACGTCGTAGTGGTGGATCAGCCCGAGCGCGCGGTCACGGATCTGCCGCAACCTGAGAAAGGGGCCGTGCGAGACGCCGCCCCCACGGTAGGCTTTGAGCACGACGTTCGAGGCGATCGACAGCGACGGCGCCACCCCGGTGTGCAGCCGGTCCTCGGGGACGTGCGCGATGCCGGCGGCGATTGCCCGCCGGGGATCGCCGAGTGAGAGCTGCTCGCCCCCGACTCGAACCGACCCGCGCCGAGCGGGCCGCAGACCCGTGACGACCTCCGCCAGCTCGCGCTGGCCGTTCCCGGCGACGCCGGCGACACCGAGGATCTCGCCGGCATGCACGGTGAGCGAGACGTCGTGGAGCGCCTGCAGGCCGCGGTCGCCCTCGGCGCTGACACCGGCGAGCTCGAGCAGCGGCGCTCCGAGCTCGTGGGCGCGCTCGCGGCGGGCACCGGTCTCGACGTCGCGACCGACCATCAGCGCGGCCAGCTCCTCACGGCTGGTCTCGGCAACAACCCTCTCCGCGACCGAACGGCCGCCACGGAGCACGGTCACCCGGTCGGCCACGGCCATCACCTCGTGGAGCTTGTGCGAGATGAAGATCACCGTCCGGCCCTCGGCTGCCATCGCGCGAAGGGTCACGAACAGCGCGCCCGCCTCCTGCGGCGTGAGCACGGCGGTCGGCTCGTCGAGGATGAGGATCCGCGCCTCACGATAGAGCGCCTTCAGGATCTCCACGCGCTGCTGCTCGCCAACCGAGAGCTGCCAGACACGCGCCCGCGGGTCGACCGCGAGCCCGTAGCGCTCGGCCAGCTCGGCGACGCGCCTCTCGATCTCCGGCGTCCGCAGGCGAAACGAACGCCCGACGTCTCGGTGATCCCCGAGCACGATGTTCTCCGCCACCGTGAACGGCTCCACGAGGCGGAAGTGCTGATGCACCATGCCCACCCCCGCATCGAGCGCCTCGCGCGGGTTGGCGAAGTCGACAGGCCGGCCGTAGAGGCGAAGCTCGCCCTCGTCGGCGCGATAAAGGCCGGTGAGGATGTTGGACAGCGTGCTCTTGCCGGCGCCGTTCTCGCCGAGCAGTGCGTGCACCTCGCCGACCGAGGCCTGAAAGTCGACGTCGTCGTTGGCGACGACCCCGGGGAAGCGCTTTCCGATGCCGCGCATGTCGACCGCCGGAAGCGCGGAGGACGCAGGGTCGACGGTCAAGAGAGGCGCGCTCATCGACGAAAGGGCCCGGACGCCGCGATGCCGCCCGGGCCCTTCTCTCGTCTAGCCCTTGGGGCTGCCTTCGATGCCCTTGACGAGCCAGTTCACGGAGAGGATGTCCCCGAGGCTCATGCTCTTGCCCTTCGGCACGCGCAGCTTGCCCGCCTGGTCGTACAGCGGCCCCTGGAACTCGTAGAACGTGCCCTTGATGATCTCGGCGCGCTTCTTCGCGATCAGCGCCTTCGTCTTCGCGGAGACCTTCGGGCCGTACGGCGAGAGCAGGGTAAAGCCGTCCTTCATCGTGCCCCAGTAGCTGCCGGTCTTCCACGTGCCGTTGGCGGCCGCCTTGACGCGCTTCAGGTAGTAGGGGCCCCAGTCGTAGATGGCGGCGACGAGCCATGACGTCGGCGCGAACTTCCGCGAGTCGCTGTTGTACCCGACCCAGGGAAGGTTCTTCGACTGCGCGTACTGGCCGGCGGCCGGGCTGTCCACGTTCTGACCGATCACGTCCGCTCCGGCGGCCACGAGGCTCTCCGCGGCCTTCTTCTCCTTCGCCGGGTCGAACCACGACTTCGTCCACACGAGCTTGATCCTGGCATCGGGTCGCACGAGCTGGACGCCGAGCGCGAACGCGTTCGCATGCCGGATGATCTCGGGGATCGGGAACGGCACGATGTAGCCCACGACACCCTTCTTCGTGGCCGCACCGGCAGCGATGCCCGAAAGGTAGATCGCGTCCTCGCCGGCGCCGAAGTAGTTGGCGTAGTTCTTCGCCGTCTTGAATCCCGTGGCGTGCTCGAAGTAGACGTCGGGGTACTTCTTCGCGGCCGCGAGCATCGCGTCCATGTAGCCGAACGAGGTGGCGAAGATGATCTTGTTGCCGTCACGGACAAGCGAGTCGATCACCTGGGACACCTGCGGCCCTTCCGGCACGTTCTCCTTGAAGGTGGTGACGACGTTTGCGCCCATCGCCTTCTGCACCTTGAGCCGGCCGCGATCGTGCGCCTGCGACCAGCCGCCGTCGTTGTGCGGGCCGACGTAGATCCAGGCTGCCTTGATCGCCGCGGCCTGCTTCGCGCCTCCGGCCACGCTCGAAGCGGCGGCCACGAGCGCGGCCAGCGTCACGGCGACAACGGCCGCGACGACACTCTTCCTCCTCATGCTTCCTCCTTGGTCGCGCCCGGTTGGGTAGGCCGGGCTCCCTTCCGCCCTCTCGCGGAAGGGAGAGAGCATAGACCGGATACCCGGAGTTCGTGGTGAGGGGTAGGTGGCTCTCAGACGGCGAGCGGGACGACCTCGAAGCGGTCGACGTCGACGAGCCCGTAATCGGTGAGCTTGAGGTGCGGAATCACCGAGAGCGCGAGGAAGGCGAGCGTGAGAAACGGCGTGGCTCCGGTCCAGCCGAGCCCGGCCGCGGCCTCGTTGCACGCCCGGCTCTGGTCGATCACGTCGGACAGCGACTCCTCGGACAGGAGGCCGGCCACCGACAGCGGGCACTCCGCGGCGACCGCCGACCCTTCGACGACGACGATCCCACCGCCGAGTGAGACCAACCGCTCCACGGCCAGCGCCATCTCCTCGTCGCTCATGCCGACGACTACAAGGTTGTGCGCGTCGTGGGCGACGCTCGAGGCGAGGGCTCCTCTGGTCAGGCCCGAGCCTGCGACGAATCCCAGGCCGATGCGGCCGGTCGCGAGATGCCGCTCGACGACCGCGATCTTGGCGAGCAGGCCGCCCGCGACGGCGTGACCGTCAACGACATTGGCACTATGGACAACAGACTCCGTGACCACCTGGTCGGTGATCAGGCCGATCGCTCGAAGCTGCTCTCCCGAGAAGGGGACGGCAAAGCTCCCCGCGGTCACCGGCGCGATGCGCACGGTCTGCTTGACCCACTCGGGGACGGACGGGCGGGCCTCGTCGACGAGCGGCCGGCCGCGCTTCAGCACCAGGCTGGGCACGAACGAGACGAGGTCGGGCAGCACGAGCAGGTCGGCCTGGCGACCCGGCACGATCGCGCCCAAGGCGCGGAGGCCGTGCCACTGGGCGGGGTTGGTCGAGGCCATCAGGATCGCATCCTCGGGCGCGATCCCTTCCTCGACGGCAACGCGCACCATCCCGTTGACGTGCCCGTTGTCGGCGATGTCCTCCGGGTCCCGATCGTCCGTGCAGAAGGCGATGCGACCGGGGCCGAACTCCCTGACCAGGGGGAGCAGTGCCCGCAGGTTTCGCGCCATGGACGCTTCCCTGACCAGCAGCCACATTCCCGCTCGCAGGCGCTCGCGACCCTCCTCGACCGTGAGCGCCTCGTGGTCGGAGGCGATGCCGGCAGCGGCGTATGCCTGGAGCTCCTTGCCGAGCACACCCGGTGCATGTCCGTCGACATGTTGCGCGCCGTCCAACCCGAGTTTGCCGAGCTCGCTCGGGGCGCCGGCGATCACACCGGGGTAGTTCATCATCTCCGCGAGCCCGAGCACCCGCCGCCGGCGCATCAGCGACTCGAGATCGCCCGCGACGAGGGGTCGCCGCGGGGATTCGAACGGCGAGGCGGGCACGCAGGAGGGCGCCATGAAGAAGACGTCGAGCTGAAGGTCGGCGGAGGCATCCAGCAGCCAGTGCACGCCGTCCACCCCGAGCACGTTCGCGATCTCGTGCGGGTCGGCGACGATCGCGGTCGTGCCGAGCGGCAGGATCAGCCGCGCAAGCTCGTCCACCATCAGCTTCACCGACTCGATGTGCATGTGCGCATCGACGAAGCCCGGTACGACGTACTGGCCGCCGGCGTCGAGCACGTCCGGTGCGTCGTACGAGCCGAGGCCCGCAACGACGCCGTCGACGATCGCGATGTCGACGTCGAGCCATTCGCGTGTGAACACCGACAGCACCCTGCCGCCGCGAACGACGACGTCGGCCGGTTCGTCGCCTCGCGCCACCGCCAGTCTGTGGGCCAGGCGCTCCATCGGCGCAAAGGTACTCGATGCGGTACCGTCAGGCCGCCCGATGGCCACGCAGCTCTACCGGAACGGCTGGATCGTGACGTGCGACGACGCGGACACGGAGCACACGTCCGGCTGGCTGCTGGTCGAGGACGGGATCGTCGCGGCGAGCGGCGCCGGCGAGGCACCAGAGGCCGACGCCGTGATCGACCTCGAGGGTGGCGTCGTCACACCCGGGCTCGTCAACGCGCACCACCACCTGTACCAGACCCTCACACGTGCCCGGTGCCAGCAAGGGACACTGTTCGAGTGGCTGCGCGAGCTGTACCCGGTGTGGGCCGGAATCGACGCTGACGCCCAGTACGCGGCCGCGCGGACGGGGCTCGCCGAGCTGGCGCTGTCCGGATGCACCACGGTGTTCGATCACCACTACGTCTTCCCCCATGGCCGCGACGGGCTGATCGAGGCCGAGGTGCAAGCCGCCCGCGAGCTCGGGGTGCGGATCGTCGCCTCGCGCGGGTCGATGGATCTGGGGGCCTCCGACGGCGGGCTTCCACCGGACGAGCTCGTCGAGGAGATCGACGTGGTGCTCGCGGAGACGGAGCGTCTCGCCGGTGCCCTGCACGAGCCTGGCCACGGGGCACGAGTGCAGCTCGCGGTGGCGCCGTGCTCGCCCTTCTCGGTGACCGGACGGTTGATGGAGGAGTCGGCCGCTCTCGCCCGCCGCCTCGGCCTGCCGCTGCACACGCACCTTGCGGAGACGGTGGAGGAGGAGGCGTACTGCCGGGAGCTGTACGGGTGCACCCCTGTCGAGTACCTGGAGCGGCTCGGGTGGCTCGACCACGACGTCTGGTGCGCACACTGCGTCCACCTCTCACCGGCCGAGGTGACGCGGTTCGCGGAGACCGGCACCGGAGTTGCACACTGCCCGACCTCCAATCTCCGCCTCGGCGCGGGAGTCGCACCGACGCGCGACCTCCTCACCGCCGGGGTGCGCGTGGGCCTGGGGGTGGACGGGACGGCCTCGAACGAGCGGGGCGATCTCCTGTTCGAGGTGAAGCAGGCGCTGCTGGTTGCGCGCGGACGGGGCGGCCCGCAGGCGCTCACGGCCCGGGAGGCGATACGGCTCGGCACGCGCGGTGGTGCTTCGGTGCTCGGTCGCGGCGACATCGGGTCGCTCGAGCCGGGGAAGTGCGCGGATTTCGCCGTGTGGCGAACCGACGGGCTCGAGCTCGCCGGGGCAGAAGATCCCGTGGCGGGCCTCGTGTTCTCGGCGCCGCATCGCGTCGACCGTCTCGTGGTGGGCGGAGAGGAGGTTGTCCGCGGAGGTGCGCTCGTGCACGCCGACGAGGTCGACATCGCGCGCGAGCACCGGCGGCAGGCGGCGAGGTTCGCCGGTGCGTGAGCTGCCGGTGCGGTTGACGGCAGATGAGCTGGCCGGGTTGTTCGAGGGCCGGACGCGGTTCGTCGAGCTATTGGCCACGACGCCTGATCCGCTCACACGGGCCGCGAGCCTCGTAGACGAGCTGTCACTTGAGGAGAAGCGGGAGATCCTCGACGCCCATCCCGCCATCGGGCAGCGCGCCGGGTTGTCGGCCCGCTCGGCCACCGAGCAGGGAGCCGACGCCGACCCGGGGGTGCTGGCCGAGCTCGCCGCGCTCAATGGGGCCTACGAGGAACGGCACGGCTTCCGCTTCGTCGTGTTCGTCGACGGACGGCCCAAAGCGGCGATCCTCGAGGTGCTGCGAGAACGGCTCCCCAACCCCACGGACAGAGAACTGGAGACTGCGCTCGAGGAGCTGGTGGCGATCGCTCGGGACCGATGGGAGCGCGGATGACGACCCTGGCTCTCGACCAGTACGTCACGGATTGGCTCGATCTGCTGCTCCGCTGGCTGCACGTGATCGCCGCGATCGCCTGGATCGGCGCCTCGTTCTACTTCGTGCTGCTCGACCAGTCGCTGCGGCCACCGGCGTCGGAGCAGGACCTGGAGGACGGCGTGCGCGGGGAGCTGTGGGAGGTCCACGGCGGGGGCTTCTACCACGTCAAGAAGTATCTGGTGGCGCCGCCACGGCTACCCGAGCATCTGGCGTGGTTCAAGTGGGAGGCCTACACGACGTGGCTCTCGGGCTTCGCGCTGATGATCGTCCTCTACTACGTCGACGCGCCGGCCCGTCTCGTCGATCCTGCGGTGGCCGATCTCGAGTCGTGGCTGGCAGTGGTGATCAGCCTGGCGCTCCTCGCGGCGGGCTGGATCGTGTACGACGTGCTCTGCAGGTTGCTGGCCGGGCGCGAGCTCGCGCTGGCGGTCGCCATCGTCGGGCTGACGGCGCTGCTCGCCTGGGGTGCGGGCGAGCTCTTCTCCGCGCGCGCCGCGTGGCTGCAGGTTGGGGCAACGCTGGGCACGGCCATGGCGGGGAACGTCTTCTTCGTGATCATCCCCGCGCACTGGGAGTTGATCCGCGCGAAGCAGGCCGGCCGCGACCCCGATCCGGCACCCGGGATCAAGGGCAAGCAGCGGTCGGTGCACAACAACTACCTCACCCTGCCCGTCCTGCTGACGATGCTGGCGGGCCACTTCGGCTTCCTCACAGGCCGCTCGCACGCGTGGTTGGTGCTGCTGACGCTAATGGTGCTCGGCGCGGCTTCCCGGCTCTTCTTCAACCTCCGCCACAGCGGCCGCACGCACTGGTGGCTGCCCGTGGCGGCAGCTGCTGCCGTGGCCGCGCTGGCTGTCGGGCTGCGGCCGGGCGATTCCCCAACGTCGTCCGGTCCCGGTGGGGATGCCGCCCGCGGGAAGACGGTGTTCGCGGAGTCGGGCTGCGGGAGCTGCCACACCCTGGCCGACGCCGGCTCGTCGGCGAGCGCCGGCCCGAACCTCGACGGCTCGCGACCTTCCGCGAAGCTCGTGGCCGAGCGGGTCACGAACGGCCGGGGAGGCATGCCTCCGTTCGGCGGCAGGCTGAGCGAGCAGGAGATCGCCGACGTCGCTGCCTACGTGTCAGCCGCCGCAGGATCGTGAGCCGCAGGTCCCAGCCGGCTCCTCAGCCCGCCAGCCGCCTGAGCGCTCCCGCCAGGACGTCGACTGCAAGCTCGACATCGTGAGGCTCTGACCATTCCTCCGGGTGGTGCGAGAGACCGCCGTTCCGGCTGCGCACGAACAGCATCCCCGCAGGCACACCCGCAACGCCCATCACGCCGGCATCGTGCCCAGCGCCCGACGGCAGCTCGTGGACCGGCAAACCGCGAGATTCGATCTCGCTGCCGCACGCGTCACGCACGAGCTTGGACATCGGCACGGGTGCCGCCAGACGCAACGTCTGCGGGGCCGGCAAGCCGGCGGCCGACCTGATGCGGGCGAGCAGCGCGGCGTGCCCGTCCTTCGACGGCGCGCGCGCATCCACGACGAGGTCGACACGCTCGGGAATCACGTTCGCAGCTCCCGGATGGACCTCGAGCGCACCAACCGTCGCCACCACCCCCTGGCCGATCTCCACCGCCGCCCGGCGGACATCCAACACGAACGCGGCGGCGGCGCAGAGCGCATCGGAGCGGCCGTCCATGGGCGTGGTGCCTGCATGGCCGGCGCGGCCCGCGAAGGAGACCCCCAGCCGGGCCAGGCCGGCGATCGACGTGACAACACCCAGCGGGAGGTCGAGCCCGTCCAGCACGGCGCCCTGCTCGATGTGCAGCTCGAGATAGGCGCGAGGCGCCTCCAACCAGCCGGGGGACGGAAGCTCACGGCCGATCGCGTCACGCAGCGTCACCCCGTCGGCATCCGTCGTCTCCAGCTCCCCGCACTCCAGCCGGCCGGCCATGGCGCGCGAGCCGAAGCAGCCGCGCCCGAAACGCCACCCTTCCTCGTCTCGGAAGGCCACAACGGTCAGACCGCAGCGTTGAGGACCGATCCGGGCCACCGCTTCGAGCGCCCCCAGCACCCCGAGAGGCCCGTCGAACCGACCGCCGCCCGGAACGCTGTCGAGGTGCGACCCGCTCCACACCTCACCCGCAGCCGGGTCGGCGCCGGCCAGCCGCCCGAAGAGATTGCCCGCAGGATCGACCGAAACGCCGAGCCCCGCGTCCCTCATCCACCCGGCGACCAGCCTGTGCGCCTCGTCCTCCGCCGGTGTGTACGCAGGCCGCCGTGCTCCCTGCGTTGCCGCGGAGGCGCCGACTCCGACCTCGTACAGCTCATCGAGCCGCTGCCAGAGCATGGACACGCCGCTACTCGACGAAGTCGAGGTGAACCGGGTGCGGAAACGCGCCCAGCTCCTCGCCCCGGCGCAGCAACTCGCGAACGGCTGCCCTACCTTCCTGGCCGTAGTCCTCGGTCATGTGGTTCACGTACATGGACACGAACCGGTCGGCAACGGCGCCGTCGATGCCGCGGCCGAACTGCAGCGCGTACTCGAGTGCCTGATCCCGATGCTCCAGGCCGCACGTGATGGCCTCGCGCAGGATCTCCGAGACCTCGTGCACCCGCTCCAGCTCGCGATGCGCGACGTTGACGCCGAGCGGCAGAGGCAGTCCCGTCTCCAGCACCCACCACTCGCCAAGATCGAGCACCTTGTGCAGCCCAAGCTGGAAGAACGTGAGCTGCCCCTCGTGGATCAGCAGCCCCGCATCCGCCCGGCCGCTCGCAACCTCGTCGGGAATGCGCTCGAAGGGAAGCTCGCGGAAGCGAACGTCACTGCCTAGTGCGAGGCGCAACGTCAGATACGCGGTGGTCATCGTCCCCGGCACGACGATCTCCACGTCGTGCAACTGCTCGACCGCAAGCTCCTCCCGCGCCACCACGATCGGCCCATACCCGGCGCCGATGCTGGCTCCGTGGGGCAGCAGCGCGTAGTCCTCCTGCACGAACGGATACGCCGCCAGCGAGATCGCCGTGACCTCGAGCCTTGCCGCACGCGCCCACTGGTTCAGCGTCTGGATGTCGGCGAGCACCTGCTCGAACACGAAGCCTCGAGTGTCGACGAGATCCGTGCTCAGCGCCCAGTACATGAACGCATCGTCGGGATCGGGGCTATGTCCTACGCGAACCCGCATCGGAGGAGGACGCTAGCCAATGCGCTCTCCACGAGGGCGCAGTCGCTGGTTCGCCCGGTACCCTCGACGGGTGGCCTCACCCGCCCTCTCCGTCGCGATCCAGGACTATCTGCGCGAGATCTACAAGCTCGACGCGGGATCGGGCCGGGTCACCACGACAGCCCTCGCACGCGGGATGCATGTCTCACCCGCCTCGGCCAGCGCGATGGTGAAGAAGCTTGCCGTTCTCGGCCTCGCCACCCATGCCCCCTACCACGGGGTGACGCTGACGGCGGCGGGAGAGAAGGTCGCGCTCGAGGTGATCCGTCACCACCGCCTGCTCGAGCTGTACCTGGCCGAGACGCTCGGGATCGACATCGACGAGGTGCACGCCGAGGCTGACCGTCTGGAGCATGTGATCTCCGAGGAGCTCGAAGCGCGCATCGACGAAGCCCTCGGTTTCCCCACACACGACCCGCACGGCGACCCGATCCCGAACGCCGCGCTCGAGTGGCCCGCGCCGCGCGCGAGGCCCTGAGCGCTAGACTTGCTGTCCCCGCGCCCGTAGCTCAGGGGATAGAGCGCTGCCCTGCGGAGGCAGAGGTCGCATGTTCGAATCATGCCGGGCGCATTGCCGTGCTCTACCTGACGGAAGCCGAGGTCGAGGCGCTCGCCTCGCCCGCCGACGCGCTGCCGGTCGTGGAGGCGGTCTACCGGCGCCTGGCGGACGGCCAGGTCGAGCAGACGACTCGAGAGCGCCTACCAGTCGATCGCGGTGAGTTCGCGGTGATGGCCGCCGTCGATCGTGGTCTCGGGCTGGCGGGCCACAAGAGCTACACCTGGATCGACGGTCAACTCAAGTCACTCGTCCTCCTCTTCTCCCTGGACGACGGCCAACCGGTGGCGATGATCGAGGCCGACCACCTGGGTTGGTTGCGGACGGGTGCCTCGAGTGGCGTGGCCGCAGCCTCCCTCGCACGCGAGGGCGCGACGACCCTCGGAGTGATCGGCTGCGGCTGGCACGCGCGCGGCCAGGTGGCGGCGATCCGTGCCGCACTTCCGCATCTCGAGCGAACAGTGGCCTGGTGTCGCTCCGCCGAGCACCGGGCCGAGTTCTGCGAGGAGATGGAAGCGGAGCCGGCGGGCCGGCCGGAGCAGGCAGCCGTGTGCGACGTGGTCGTCACGGTGACGACGTCTCGCACTCCGGTGCTGCACGGCGACTGGTTGTCGAACGGCGCACTGGTGATCGGCGTGGCGGCGAACGATCCTTCCAGACGGGAGCTCGACGACGCGGTGATCGAGCGCGCATCGCTCGTCTGCTGCGACTCACTCGCGGAGACACGCCACGAGGCCGGAGACCTGATCACCCCGGTCGAGGGTGGCGTCCTGGCCTGGGACGACATTCACGAGCTGCACACCGTAATCGCCGGTGCCGTGGCGCGAACGTCTCAGCGGCAGATCGTGGTCTTCAAGTCGAACGGCATGGCCGCGCTGGACATCGCGATGGGCGGTGAGCTCGTCCGGCGCGCCGCCATCGCCGGTACTGGACTGAGGCTGGTGACGGGGCTGGTGAGTCGCTGAAGCGACGCCGTCCTCGGGACGACCAGTCAGATCAGTACGACTGCGCTCGGCTACAGCTTCGCTTTGGCCGCTTCGAGCGTGTCCGCGCCGACTGCGTGGATGACCTCGGGACGGTCGAGAAGCCGCGCGCGCTGTTCGGGCGATTGCAGCCGGTTGACCACGTACTTGTCCTCGAGGATCTCCGCCAGTGAGCGCCCGCGATCGTGCTCGCGGATCACGTACTGCGCGACGCGCTCTTCACCGGCCGAGCCCTGGAAGAGGAATGAGAAGATGTCCTTGAGTGCCATCGCAATCCATTCTATCCTCGATGCCGTGAAGCCGCCGCCCGCAGACCGCTTCGCCACGCGGACCGTGATCGGAGTGGACGAACAGGGTGCCGACGAGCGGGTCGTCTACTGGCTCGATCTCCGTCCAGGTGCGCTGTGGACTGTTGGCCGTGTCGTCAATCCGCAGTTGCGCGAGAACGGCGAGCCGCGACCGGAGGACGTGATCTTCGAGAGCTACGAGCTCGACGACGCGCTGGAGCACCTGAACGAGGCACTCGAGGACGAGGTCACGGTGCTGGAGCACGACCACATCGACGCCGATGTGCGGGCGGTGACGCGCCTCGAGATCGAGCCCAAGCTGGCGCACTGGCTGCTCCACCACGGAGAGAAGGGGTAGGACTTGGGACAACCGGTGTCCGGCTGACAGTCGGACACCCCCGGGAGCGCGCAGTGCTCTTGATGCCGCCACAGAAGGGCGCGGTGCTCGTGGTCCGACTTCAGCCGGGCACCGGTTTCTCCGCCGGTCCCACCAGGATCCGTGCCTCCACCCCGCCTGCGTCCAGCAGAGCGGCGGGAGGGACTTCACGCCGTACGTAGCCGAGCGCCACGACCCCGTGCTCGGCGTCGTGGGCCGCGCTGGTGATCCGCCCGACATCCTTGCCGTCGAGCCGTAGCGGCGTATCGCGTTCCGGCAGCTGCCCTCCGCCGACCGCGAGCACGCGCAGCAGCCGGTTGGGGTGGCCCCGGTAATGGAGCCGCGCCACCGGCTCCTGGCCCGGATAGCAGCCCTTCGTGAAGCTGATCGCGCGGCTCTCGAGGCCAGCCTCTGCCGGGAGCACACGATCGTCGAGCTCGAGGCCGAAGCGGGGCGTCGCGGCGAGCAGCCGAAGCCGTTCGAGCTCGGTCTCATCGACCGGCCGGGCGGTGGTGGGGGGTTCGGCGTCGAGCAGCTCGTATCCGGCCAGCCCGTACTCGGCGTTCGGCACCGCGCCGCGCGGGGCCTCTCCTCCGAGCACCAGCACCGAGGTGTGATCCTCGAGCTCGATCGCGCACTTGGCGGCGAACCGCATCCGGAGCAGCTCGTGCCGCAGCCGCTCACCGAGACCGGGCTCGGTGAGCAAAAGGAAGTCCTCGTGGCCGCGCCGGTAGACGGTTGTGGTCGCGATCACCCGGGCCTTGGCGGTGAGCAGAAGCGCCTCGCACGCCTCGCCGATGTCGAGCGCTTCGACGTCGTTCGACAGCATCCGTTGCAGGTGGGCGGCGGCGTCACGCCCGGTGACGCCGACGAACTCCCGCGACCGGCGGCCTACTTGTAACGTCTGCGCGCTCACTCCCCTCTAAGGTAGCGACGTGTTCCGGACCAAAGCTGCGAAGAAGGTCGAGGCCATGGGGTTCGATCCGGCGCGACTGCCGCCCGGTCAGTACCTCACGGAGAAATGGCCGGTGCTCCACGCGGGTGACGTCCCTGCATACCCGGCCGGGCTCGCGGGGTGGAGTTTCAAGGTGTGGGGTGAGGTCGAACACGCGCTGGAGCTCGACTGGCGGTCGTTCGACGCGCTACCCAAGGTCACGGTCGTGCAGGACATCCACTGCGTCACCCGGTGGAGCCGCTTCGACGCGTCGTTCACCGGTGTCGCCTGGTCGACGATCCGCGATCTGATTGTGCCGAGGCCGTCAGCGCGGTTTGCGATCGCCCATGCCGAGGCAGGCTTCACGGCGAACGTGCCAGCAGCCGCACTCGAGCTCGAGGGCGCGCTGCTGGCCACACATGCCGACGGCGAGCCGCTGACCCCGGAACACGGCTTCCCGCTCCGGCTGATCGTTCCGGGCCGCTACTTCTGGAAGAGCGCCAAGTGGCTTCGCGGGCTCGAACTCAGCGCCGCGGACAAGCCGGGGTTCTGGGAGCGCTACGGGTACCACAACGACGCCGACCCGTGGCAGGAGGAGCGCTACGGGTTCTGAGCGGGGCGCCTGCCAACGTGCCTTAGGACTCGAATCAGAATGACGCCCCTCGTCCGGGCGCGATGGGTGCGTGCGATGCTAGGACGCAGGGAGCGGAAGGAGACTGTGTTGGTACCAGGCTTAAGCCTGGTACCAACCCCTGACCCCTCGTATTGGTGCGACTGAGGACGCCGCAGCGTGCGTGCCCAGCGTGTCCGGACGACTCAGGCTTTATTTTGATTCGAGTTCTTAGGCCCCGACGAGAACCGGCGTCCCGCGAGGGATCACCCGCGCGAGCCAGCGCACGTCGTCGTTGTTCACTCGGATGCAGCCGTGCGAGCGTGCCGTCCCCAACGGGTCACGAAGGCTTGCGCCGGCGCGACCGTGGATCGCAACGCGGCCTGGGCCACCGCCGTAGTTGTCGAGCACGTTCGAGAAGGCCGTGAGGTGCAAGGCCCAGGGGCCGATGAAGCCCTCCGGGTTCTGCTGGCGGATCGGGTCGTAGACGGCGTGCAGGCCGGCAGGTGTCGGCGTGGAAGAGGCGCCGACGACGGCGCGGAACCGTCGCACGAGCTCACCGTCCCGGTAGACCGACACCTCCCGCCTGGCCCGCGAGACGTCGATCCAGTACGGGGTCTCGAACAGCCGCACGTGATCCTCACGTATCCAGCCGACCGTGCCGTTCGGGCGGAGCGGCAGCCGCACACCGACCCACACACGTCCCGCTGTGTCCGTCGCCTGGTCGAGCACCAGCAACTCCTGAGGCCCCTCGCCCCAGGTTGTGCTGGTTGGAATGCGCCAGAGCACCTTGCCCCCGTTTGGTCGTGCGCGGGCGACGGTAGCGACCATGATCTTGCCCACGGTCGCCCCCGTTTCCCGGCTCGGCGGGGCGAACGTCGCCACCAGGCTCCCGGCTGAGGGCTGCGCCACCGCGACCCACACCAGCGTGGATGCCACCGCGGCCGTGAGCAGCAGCAGGCGGCGCATCAGCCTGTGACGCCGCCGGGGCGACCGCCCGCGGCGCGGCCCTTGACCCGGACGTGCGCGATGGAGCGCACGACCTGCCGTCTGCCCGTGTTCGAGGCGCTGGCGATCGCGTCGTTCCGCACCCGGCCTGGCTTCGCATTCGTGTCGAGGCGCACCGTGATCACGTACGACTTCGAAGCACCCGGCGCGAGCCGGTCGATCTTCCAGCACGCACGCCCCTTGCTGAAGCTCGCGCCCGGGGCCGAGACGAACACGAGCTTCCGCGACGGGACGTCACACACGACGACGTCGAGCGCGGTGTTCTTGCCGGTGTTCGTAACCGTGATGCGGTAGCGGTACGTCTGACCAGGCTTGACCGGGCCCGAGACGAGCGCGATCTTCTTCAGGCCGAGCGTGGTCTTCGCCGGACGTGGCTTGGGCTTCGGCTTCGGCTTGGGGCTCGTACCGCTCTTCGGAGTGATCTTCACCTCCCAGGACGTGGCGTTGTCCCGCCCGTCCGGGTCGGACGTCGATGAGACGACACTCGCTTGGTTGATGACCGTGCCGCTGGAGCCGGTTACGGTCGCGCGCAGCGTGATCTCCACCGTGGCTCCCGCGGCGAGCGAGGCAAGGGTGCAGGTGACCGTGTTCCCGCTGATCGTGCACGACCCTCCGCCGCCGATCGATGCGGAGCCGGGCACTGCGGACAGACCGGTCGGCAGCGTGTCCTTGATCACGACATCGGTCGCCGCGTTCGGCCCGGCATTGCGCACGGTCAGGGTGAACGTGATCGTCTCGCCCTGCTTCGCGCTGGTCGGACCGCTCTTGGTGACCGAGAGGTTCGCCTTCGCAGGCGGGGGTGGCGGAGGCGGTGGTGGCGGGGAGCCGCCACCACCGGAGCCCGTGACGGTGACCGTCACGGTGGCGGTGTCGCAGTTCGTCGGGGCGGCGGTCTCGCAGATGCGGTACGTGAACGTGTAGGTGCCCGGAGCTGTCCCGGCGGCGACGGTCACAGCGCCCGTTGCCGTATTCAGCGTGATCCCGGAGGGCATCGCGCCCACCGTGGACAGAGTGACGTCGGCCGTGGTGACGCCCCCACCCGAGAGTGTGTCGTTGGCGAGCACGTTCGCCACCGCGGTGCCGCCGCTCGCCGAGGTGACGCCGCCGCTGTCGTTCGTGGCCACGATCGGGTTGCCACCCGTGCCGGTGACCGTGATCGTGACCGTGGCGGTGTCGCAGTTCGACGGGAAGGCGATCTCGCAGATGCGGTAGTCGAACGTGTAGGTGCCCGCAGCCGTGCCGGCGGCGACAACTACGGCGCCCGTCGTCGTGTTCAGGGTGATCCCGGCCGGGAGCGACCCAACCGGGCTGATCGTGACGTCCGCCGTGCTCGTGGCTCCGCCGCTCAGCGTGTCGTTGGCGAGCACGTTCGGCACCGCGGTGCCGCCGCTCACCGAGGTGACGCCGCCGCTGTCGTTGGTGGCCACGATCGGGTTGCCGCCGGTGCCGGTGACGGTGATCGTGACCGTTGCGGTGTCGCAGTTGGACGGCGAGGAGGTCTCGCAGATCTGGTAGTCGAAGGTGTAGGTGCCCGCTGCCGTGCCGGCTGCCACGTCGACGGAACCGTCCGCCGTATCCAGTGTGATCCCCGACGGCAACGACCCAACAGGGGTGATCGTCACGTTCGCGATCGTCGCTCCCGCGCCGGCCAGGGTGTCGTTCGCGAGCACGTTCGCGACTGCCTGACCACCGGCCGCGGAGGTCACGCCGCCGCTGTCGTTGGCAGCCACGATCGAGTTCGCGCCGGTGCCGGTGACGGTGATCGTGACCGTCGCCGTGTCGCAGTTTGCAGGGGCTGCCGTTTCGCAGATCTGGTAGTCGAAGGTGTACGTCCCAGGCGCGGTGCCGGCCGCGACGTCGACCTGGCCGTTCGACGTGTTCAGCGAGATCCCGGACGGGAGCGACCCCACGACGGCGATCGTGACGGTGGCGGGCGTCGCCAAGGCACCGTCGAAGGTGTCGTTGACGAGCACGTTTGCGACTGCGACGCCGCCGCTGGCGGACGTCACGCCGCCGGCGTCGTCGTTGGCCACGATCGCGTTGCCGCCACCGGTGCTGCCGGTGACGGTGATCGTGACCGTTGCGGTGTCGCAGTTCGACGGGGAGGCGATCTCGCAGATCGTGTAGTCGAACGTGTATGTCCCGGGCGCGGTGCCGGCCGCGACGTCGACCTGGCCGTTCGACGTGTTGAGCGAGATCCCCGACGGGGTCGAGCCCACCGAGATGGTGACGTCGGATGTGGTGACCGCCCCGCCGGCGAGCGAGTCGTTGGCGAGGACGTTCGCCACCGCCGTGCCACCCGAGGCCGAGGTCACGCCGCCCGTGTCGTTGTTCGCGACGATCGCATTCCCACCGCCGCTGCCGGTCACGGTCACCGTGACCGTGGCGGTGTCGCAGTTGGCCGGGGCTGCGGTCTCGCAGATCTGGTAGTCGAAGGTGTAGGTGCCCGCTGCCGTGCCGGCGACCACGTCGACCGAACCGTCGGCGGTGTCGAGCGTGATCCCCGACGGCAGCGAGCCGACCGGGGTGATCGTCACCGTCGAGGTCGTCGCGCCCGAACCGGCCAGCGTGTCGTTGACCAGCACGTTCGCGACCGCCTGACCACCCGCGGCGGAGGTGACGCCGCCCGAGTCGTTGGTGGCCACGATCGGGTTCGTGGTCGCGGTCACTGTGACCGTGACCGTCGCCGTGTCGCAGTTCGCGGGCGCTGCGGTCTCGCAGATCTGGTAGTCGAAGGTGTAGGTGCCCGCTGCCGTGCCGGCAGCCACGTCAACCGATCCGTCCGCAGTGTCGAGGGTGATCCCTGACGGCAGCGAGCCGACAGGCGTGATCGTTACGTTCGAAGTCGTCGCACCAGCACCGCCCAGCGTGTCGTTGACCAGGACGTTCGCAACCGCCTGACCGCCCGCCGCCGACGTCACGGAGCCAGCGTCGTTGTTCGCCGCGATGGTGTTCGTCGCGGAGCTCACGGTGACCGTGACCGTCGCCGTGT
>JBJXGY010000118.1:0-15668 GCA_046160185.1 Gaiella sp.
CTAGATGAGTAGTTCCACGGGTTCAGGCGATGTAGTCGATCAGGGTTCGTGGTGGGCGGCCGAGTCGGTGGTTGAGGTTGATGGCGGCGGCGAGTGCGAGGAAGCGGCTGCTGATACGGGTTCGGAGGCCGTGGAGGGTGCGGGCTCCGTGTCGTTCGAGGGTGAGCAGGTCTTTGCAGGTCTGGAAGATCGATTCGATCCGTTGTCTGATCGGGGCCAGGTGGGGTCCTTGGCCGGGTTCGTCTTTGCGGCGGGGCCGGCAGACGGTGGCGTCAAGTTCGGCTGCGGCGGCCTCGAACCCTTGGCCGGCGTAGCCTTTGTCAGCGACGACGGTGAGGCTCCCTTGTCGCTCGACGCGGGCGAGCATGGCGAGGCAGACGTCGCGTTCGGACGCTTTCGGCGAGGTCAGCTGGAGGGCGCGCGGGGTTCCGTCGAGCCCGAACAGGGCGTGCAGCCGGAAGCCCCAGAAGTAGCGGCTGTGGCTCGTGCAGTAGCCGTAGTCGGCCGCGTCCGCCAGCTGGCTGCGCCTCATCGTTTCGATGCTGCGGGCGCACTCGACCGGGGTCGAGTCGACCAGGACGAGGTCGTCGTGGAAGCCGGGGTTCTCGGACGCGAACTGGCCGATCATCGCTTCCAGGGTGTCGGCGAGCTGGGCGCGCCGCTTGTGGAAGCCAGGCCGCTTCGGCAGCCGCGGGAACAGATGGGCGAGACGTTTCCGCGCTACACGCAGGAACCGCTCATCGGACGGGATCCCCATCAGCGCCTGGGCGACGCAGAGCGTGACGACCTCCGCGTCCGTCAGAGTCCGCTTGGCGTTCTTCGGTCGTGCAGGCAGGAGATCGTCGGCGGCGCAGAACACCGCAATCAGCAACAGGTCGAGGTCGGCGAGCATCGTGGCCCCCTTGGGTCGACGGCGCGAATAGGCACCGCCGACTTCGACCTGACTGCTGCTGGTCCCTACCAAACGGCCAAAGCCGTGGAACTACTCATCTAGATGGTTGATCGGGAAATACCGCGAACCGGATGGCGTCCCAGACACGGCGCAGGATCGGTACGTGCGGCACGGACACGTACTCTCCAGTACGCGCCCGCACCGCCCGCGCCGCCCTGCTTGGTCTGGAACACCCCCGGACATCACGGCATTTACCGATCAACCATCTAGCTCACCTCTGCCAGCGGGCTGACGCCTCGCTCAGAGGATGGCACCCTCCAGTCGTAGCAGCTTCTCCTTCATCTCCAGCCCGCCCGCGTATCCGACGAGATTGCCAGACGAGCCGATCACGCGATGGCACGGCAGGACGATCGGGATGCGGTTCCGGTTCATCACGGTGCCGACGGCGCGCGAAGCGTTCGGCTTGCCGACGCGCTCGGCGAGCTCGCGGTAGGTGGCCGTCCCGCCGAACGGCACCTGTGCGAGCTCGCGGAGCACCTGCACCGTGAACGGCGTCATCGCTCGTAGGTCGACGCTGAGGTCGAAGGCACGGCGCTTTCCGGCGAAGTACTCGTCGAGCTCGCGTCGGGCCTGCTCGATCGCGCGGGGCGCTCTGAGCACGCGGACGCCGGCGATCCGGCTCAGCTGTTCGGCGTACTCGTCGGCATCGGGGTGGAAGCGAATCGCCAGCAGGCCCTCCCGGCTGGTCGCCAACAGCATCGGGCCGAATGGGCTGTCGATCGTGTCGTAGGCTGCATCAAGCAGTCCGAAGCCCTGCGCGAGCGCCCTGAACCGCGTGTCGAGGTCGTTCGGGAACGTCGTCATCGTGGAGCCTCCGTGGTCGTGTCGAGGTTCTTGCGGAGCCGGCGCACGCCCGAGGAGGCGGCCTGCCTCGCCGCGTCGGGGGTCTGGCCGAGCGCGGCTGCGATCTCCGCGTACTCGAGGTCGTAGCCGTAACGCAGCACGACGGCTGCGCGTTCCCTGTCGGGCAGGGAATCGGTGAGGGCGGCGAGCTCCTCGTACGCGGGGCGGCCGTCGACGGTGAAGAGGTCGTCGGGGAGCTCCTCGGTGGGAACGCCGGTTCGCCTCAGCGTGTCGATCGCCACCCGCGCCGCGATGGTCAACACCCACGCTCTGAGGTGCCGTCCGTGCTGCAGCCGATCGTAGGCGCGCAGTGCCCGGAGGAACGTCTCCTGGAAAGCATCCTCGGCGCGCTCGGTGCCGAGGCGGCGGCGCAGCAACGCGAGCACCTCCCGGCGGTGCTCGAGATAGAAGTGCTCGAACGGGGGGATGGTGGCCGGGCGGGGGGTCATCGTCGTGCGCATCATCCTGGTTCAACGCAGCGCGAGATCGATGTGTGAGACTTGGGGAATGCGCCTTGGTGTGGTCGGGCACGTGGAATGGATCCGGTTCGCAACCGTCGACCATGTCCCGGTTCCCGGCGAGATCATGCACTCGACGGCCGACTGGGAGCAGGCGGGCGGCGCCGGCGCGGTCGCTGCGATCCAGCTGGCGCTGCTTGCCGACGAGTGCATGTTCTTCACGGCCCTGGGTGACGACGCGCTCGGCCGTGCCGCGATCGCCGATCTCGAGGCTCGAGGCGTGGTCGTACACGCGTCGCTGGCCGCTGCTCCCACGCGCTGGGCATTCACCCACGTCGACGGCGTCGGCGAACGCACGATCACCACGGTCGGTCGCAAGCTCAGCCCGCGCGGACATGACGACAGCTTTCCCTGGCACGAGCTCGCGGAGCTGGACGGCGTGCTGTTCATCGCCGGCGACGTCGACGCGGTGCAGCACGCGCGAAGGTCACGCGTGCTCGTGGCCACGACGCGCGAGCTGGAGACGCTTCGCCGCGCGGCGGTCGAGCTCGACGCGGTGATCGGGAGCGGGGAGGACGAGGCCGAGCGCTACCAACCGGGCCAACTCGACCCCGAGCCGCGCCTCGTGGTCACGACGGCCGGCGGCCTCGGCGGCTGGATGCGCCCCGGCGGTCCGTACACCGCCGCCGACCCACCGGGGCCGGTCGTGGACACCTACGGCGCGGGCGACTCGTTCATGGCCGGCATCACTCATGCGCTCGCGCAGGGCCTGGAGCCGGGCGAGGCCGTCGCCTTCGCAGCCCGCTGCGGCGCCGCCGCCATCACCGGCCGCGGTGTCGCACCGCAGCTCGTGGCGACCGGGTAACCGCGCAGCACCCGGAACACGTGCGGGCTTGGCCCGCACGGCAAGCCCGCCACAGGCTCCGGACTGACGTCAGGAACGTCGTCGGCGAGCCGCTGAAGGGGGCTTGCCTACGGGTCTGCTCGCCGGCTCCGGTACACGACAACCGGCTTCCTGCCCACCGGAAGGGTGATTTTCGCCTGCTCCGACTTGCGCGGTGGGGGAAAGTGGGGTAAAGTGGGGAACAGTGGGAGGTAAGGACGGATGAAACGATGTTCTACGGCGAGTACGAGCACACCATCGACGACAAGGGCCGCGTCACGCTTCCGGCCCGGTTTCGCGACGCCTACGCAGGCGGTGTCGTGCTCAGCAAGGGCTTCGACAAGTGCATCGACGTCTTTCCCAGGGGAACGTGGGACTCCTCCGTCCGCTCACGGCTCGCCGGCCTCGACTCGTTCTCGCCCGAGGCGCGTGAGCTTCGCCGGTTCGTGTTCACCGGCGCCACGGAGTACGAGCCCGACAAGCAGTGCCGAGTTCTGCTGCCGCCGACGCTGGTCGCGCATGCCGGCATCGAGCGGGAGGTTGTCATCGCCGGCGTGGACGACCGGCTGGAGATCTGGGACCGCCGAGCCTGGGTCGAGCACCTGACGGCGGTGGGAGGGAGCGCCTACGATGTTGCCGAACGTCTTGCCTCGCAGCGCAGCTGATCACATCCCCGTCCTCGCCGACGAGGTGCGCACGCTGCTCGCCGTGCGGCCGGGCGAGACCGTGGTCGACGCCACCTTCGGCGCAGGCGGCCACAGCCGGCTCCTGGCTGCCGACCTCGCAGGACGTGGGCGCCTGTACGCGATCGACCGTGACCCGGCGGCCAAGAGCCAGTTCGACCGCTTCAAGGCCCACGCCGGCGTGGACGTCCGCTTCCTACGCGGCGAGTTCTCGACCGTGCTCCGCAGCCTGGCGGCCAACGACGTGCGTGTCGACGCCATCCTGCTCGACCTCGGCGTGTCGTCGATGCAGATCGACCGTCCCGAGCGCGGCTTCGCCTACGCAACCGACTCGCCGCTCGACATGCGCATGGATCCGTCCTCGGAGCCGTCGGCGGCGGACATCGTCAACAGCTGGGACGAACGCGACCTCGCACGCATCTTCCGGGCCTATGGTGAAGAGCGGTACGCCGGGCAGATCGCCCGCGCCATCGCCCGCCGGCGCGCGTCGGCATCGTTCGCGCGTTCCGCCGATCTGGTCGACGTCGTCAAGGCGGCACTGCCCACCCCCGCGAGGTTTGGCGACGGGCACCCGGCCAAGCGCGTGTTTCAGGCGCTCCGCATCGCCGTCAACGGCGAGCTCGAGGCACTCGCGGCAGCGTTGCCCGCCGCGCTCGAGATGCTGCGCCCGGGTGGACGGCTCGCCGTGATCAGCTTCCATTCGCTCGAAGACCGGATCGTCAAGCAGTTCCTCCGGGCACGCGCGCGCGGGTGCACGTGCCCGCCCGACTTCCCGGTGTGCGCCTGCGGCAAGCAGCCCGAGCTCCGCGTTCTCACTCCGCGCCCCGCCAGGCCGGGTACGCACGAGCTCGAGCGAAACCCGCGATCGGCGTCGGCCCGGCTGCGGGCCGCGGTCAAGGTCTGAGCCGGTGTCGACAGCCTTCGACGCACCGCTCGAGCGGCGCAGGCCGCGGCGAACGGCGTCCACCACGTCGGGTCCGCAGGCGATACCGGAGCGCAGAGAGAGCGTTGACCAGGGGAGGCGCCTGCTCAGCGGGGGCGTGCTCTGGATCGGCGTGATGACCACGCTGCTTGCCGGCGTCGTCGCGGTCAACGTGGTGGTGCTCCAGTTGAACATGCGCCACGATCGCCTGGGAAGGGAGCGCGCGGAGCTGAAGGTCGAGAACGCCCGGTTGCAGGCTCAGCTCTCGGGCTCCTCGGCCAGCGTGCAGGTCGCGACGACCGCAGTCGCACAGGGTCTCGTCCAGGCTGATCCGCTCGCGACGGAATATGTGTGGCTCGACCGCGAGGCGGGCCGCTGACCATGGCGTCGGCGACCCGCGTGCAACGCGACCGCCTCGCCAATCGCAGGATTCGCCTCCTCGGCATCGCGTTCACGCTCGTCTTCGTTGCCGCGTTCGCGCGGGCGGTCTGGATGCAGGGCGTCAACGGCACCGCGTACGAGTCGCTCGCCCAGAAGCAGCAGATCGAGCGCATCGAGCTCCCGGCGGGACGCGGCGCGATCCTCGACCGCAACGCCGAGCCGCTCGCCATCGGCCAGCAGGCAACCACCGTCTACGCCGATCCACGGGCCGTTGTCGACAAGGCGGCTGCGGCCAAGGCGATCGACGCGACGCTGGGTCTCGACGCGAACGAGGTGTACGGCCTGCTCGAGGACTCGAAGGCCAGCTTCGTCTACATCCAGCGGAAGGCCGACCCCTTCAAGGCTGCCGAGCTCGAGAAGCTCGGCATCAAGGGGCTCGGCTTCTACGGTGAGGAGCGTCGTGCGTACCCGCAGGGACGGGTCGGGGCCCACGTGATCGGGTTCGCCGGCACCGACAACGAGGGCCTCGAAGGCATCGAGCGCTCGTTCGACTCGAAGCTCTCCGGCCGGCCCGGCTTCGAGACGATCATCCGCGATCCGGCAGGGCAGACGCTCGACGTGATCCGCTCGCGGGCCGAGCGGCCCGGCACCAGCGTCACGCTGTCGCTCGACCATCAGATCCAGTCCAAGACCGAGCACGTGCTCGCGACCGCAGCCCGTCGCTGGGGCGCCTTGGGCGCGACCGCGATCGTGATGGACACCCGCACGGGGGCGATTCTGGCCATGGCCAACGCGCCCGTCTTCAACGCCAACAAGTACGCCGAGACTCGGGCCGACATCCGGCGAAACCGGGCGGTCACAGACCAGTACGAGCCCGGCTCCACGTTCAAGATCGTGACCATCGCGGCAGCGCTCGAGGAGGGAGTCGTCCAGCCCTCCACGAGCTTCGTGCTCAAGCCGACGATCCAGGTGGCCGACCGGGTGATCCGCGAGGCGCACACCCGCGGTACCGAACGCCTGACCGTGCGCGAGATTCTCTCCCAGTCCTCCAACGTGGGGACGGTCACCGTCGCCCAGGAGCTCGGCAGCGGCGAGCTCGCGGCCTGGATCGAGCGCTTCGGGTTCGGGAAGAAGACCGGTCTCGGCTTTCCCGGCGAAAGCGCGGGCAGCGTGCTGCCGCTCGAGAAGTGGTACGGGTCGACGATCGGCACGGTGCCGATCGGGCAGGGCATCGCCGTCACGCCCATGCAGATGGTGCTCTCGTACGCCACGATCGGCAACGGCGGCGTGATGCCGCAGCCACGCCTCGTGGAACGGGTCGGAGGGCACCGCATCAAGCTCGCCCCCGGCCGCCGGATCGTGTCGCAGACGACGGCGAACCGGATGATGGCGATGTTCCGCGACGTGGTCGTCGAAGGCACGGGCACCGGCGCCGCGATCCCCGGCTACACGGTGGCCGGCAAGACCGGGACAGCGCTGAAAGCCGAGAACGGCGTGTACGTGCGCAAGTACGTCGCATCGTTCGTCGGCCTCGTCCCCGCCAAGCGTCCCCGTCTCGCCGTGCTGGTCATGGTCGACGAGCCGAAGGGTCAGATCTTCGGCGGTGAGGTCGCGGCACCGATCTTCCGCGACATTGCCCGTTTCACCCTGCAGTACCTCGAGGTGCCGCCAGACGTGCCGCAGACTCGCGAGGACGCACTGGTCGCCGCCGGATCACAACGAGGCGCCTGACCGTCCGGGATCGGGCGGGGCTTCCCCCGCTCTCGCGGCGGTTTCTACGCGTGCCAGGACGACCAGAGCCTCGCGTACGACCCGTCGTGGCGCAGCAGCTCGTCGTGCGTGCCGAGCTCGCTCAGCACGCCGTCCTCGACGACGGCGACCCGATCGGCGTCGTGGGCAGTGTGCAGCCGGTGGGCGATCGCGACGACGGTGCGGCCCTCGAGCACCGAGGCCAGCGACCGCTCGAGATGGCGCGCCGCCCTCGGGTCGAGAAGAGACGTCGCCTCGTCGAGCACGAGCGTGTGCGGGTCGGCGAGCACCAGCCTGGCCAATGCCAGCTGCTGTGTCTGCGCCGGGGAAAGCGGCGTGCCACCCGCGCCCACGATCGTCTCGAGCCCGTCGGGGAGCTGGGTCACCCATTCTCGGGCCTCGACGGCGTCCAGAGCGGCTTCGAGCGCGTCCCGCGTCGCGTCGGGTCGGCCCAGCAGGAGATTGTCGGCGATCGTGCCCACGAACACATGCTGCTCCTGCGTGACGAGCGCCACCTCCGTCCGCAGCACGTCGAGCGGAAGCTCGACCAACTCGGCGCCGCCGACCTCGACCCCGCCCGTTCGTGGAGGATGGATTCCCGCCAGCAGCCTGCCGAGCGTCGACTTACCGGCGCCGGAGGGCCCGACCATGGCGACCCGCTCGCCGGGGCGCAGGTCGAGGTCGATCCCGTGCAGGACGTCGCGATCGCGGCGGTACGCGAACCGCACGTCATACGCGCGGATGTCGTCGCCCGCGGGCAGCCGGCCACTCGCCTCGCGGTCGGGTGGGACGTCGGCGACGCCGACGAGACGCGCGTACGACGCCGCGCCGACCTGGATCTCGTCCAGCCACGAGATCAGCCGGTCGACCGGGTCGACGAGTTGTTGCGTGTAGAGCACGACCGCCGTGACCTCGCCGACCGAGGCATGACCGGCGGAGATCAACCAGCCGCCGAACGCCAGCGAGGCGACCACCGGCAGGACGAAGGCCAGGTCGGCGATCGGAAACCAGCGCAGGCGCAGCCGCAGCGTGAAACGCTCGGCCTCCCAGGCTTCGCGGAGGTCGTCGTCGATGCGGCGGACGCGAATCTCCGGCAGGCCCAGAGCCTCCACGGTGCGCCCGCCGTCGACCGTCTCACCGACCGTGCCGGCGAGACGCGCATAGGCGGCCCGTTCACGGATGTAGCCGGCCGGCGCCTGCCGCAGGTACCAGCGGGTCCCGACGATCAAGAGCGGCACGCCCGCAAGACAGACGATCGCGGCGGGCGGGCTGACGGCGACGATCGCGGCAACCGTCAGCAGCGTCGTGACGATCGCGATCAGCGTCTCGGGAATCCCGAAGCGGATCGTTCGCGCCATGGCGTCGACGTCGGCGGTGGTGCGCGACACGAGGTCTCCCATTCCCGCCCGCTCGACCGTGGACAGCGGGAGTGCCAGTACGCGCTTCAGGAAGTCCTCCCGGAGCTCGGCGAACATGCGCTCGGAGAGCACGATCGAGGAGCGGCGAGCCAGCCAGGTCAAGATCGTCTGGGCGGCGATGAAAAGCGCGAGCACGACGACGAGGCGGTCGACGTGGGCTTCCGTCGTGCCCCGCTTCACCGCGTCGATCAGCTCGCCGATCAGGCGCGGGCCGGCGAGACCCGTGACCGCGGCGAGCGCGTGCAGTGCGACGACACCGGCGAGCGCCGGCCGATGCGCCCGCGCGAGTGCGAGCGCCTCCGCGCGCATCCGCCTTGCTCCGGCGATGGGCAGGATCTCTCTCACACCTCGCCCCGCGTGACGGTTGAGCGGTAGTCGTCGCGTCGCCGCAGTAGCTCCCGGTGGGTGCCGGTGTCGGTGGCGACACCGTTCACCAGCCAGACGACCTCGTCGGCACGATCGAGCACGAGCGGGCTCGCGGTGACGACGACGGTCGTCCTCCCGCGCCGGGCCTCGTGCAGGCGGTCGGCCACCCTGGCCTCGGTGTGGGCGTCGACCGCGCTCGTGGGCTCGATCAGGATCAGGATCTCCGGGGCGAAGAGCACGGCCCGCGCGAGCACCAGCCGCTGTCGCTGTCCGCCCGAGAACGACCGGCCGCGCTCGTCCACCTGCTCGTCGAGCCCGTCCTCGAGCGCGGCCAGCACGTCCCCGGCATCCGCCACGTCGATCGCCTCCTCGATCTGCGCGTCCGTAGCCTCTCCACGTGGGTCGAGCTCGCTACGGAGAGTCCCCGAGAAGAGCACCGGGTCTGACTCGCTGAGCAGGATCCGCCGGTGCACCGCAGAGGAGGGGAGCGACGTGAGGGGGACGCCTCCCAGGGTGACGCCCGGGTCGGGGACGAAGCGTCCGAGGCGGTCGGCGACCGCCGTGCTCTCCTCCGGCGTGGCCGAGACGAGGCAGACGAAGCGGCCTGGCTCGACGACGAGACCCGAGATCCGGTCGGCCAGCACCGCGGGTGCCGGGGGTTCCGCGCGCGCCTGCACCGAGTCCTCGATCTGCGGCTCGATGGCGAGGATCCGAAGCATGCGCCGGCTCCCGACGTTGGCACGGGTGAAGCGCTCGACAGCCTCGCCCGCCGTCCGGAGCGGGAGCACGAGGAACGCCGCGGAGCCGTAGAAGGCCACGAGATCACCGGGCTGCAGCGTGCCGTCGATCACGAGCCGGGACCCGAGCCAGGTGACGAGCACGATCAGCAACCCGGGCAGCAGCACCTGGGCCGAGTCGAGGGTGGCCTGCGGCGTCGCCACCCTCGCGCCGGCGAGACGGACCTCGTCGGACTGGCTCCGGTACCGCGTGAGAAAGGCGGCCTCTCCCCCGATCCCGCGCAGCACGCGCAACCCGGCTGCTGTGTCGGCGCCGAGTGCGGTGAGCTTGCCCACTTCGCGACGCTGCACGGTCTGGCGGTGATGGAGTGGACGGATGACCCCGCTCATGCTCAGCGCCAGCACGGGCACGCCGATGAGCACGACGAGGCCGAGCGTGGTCGACTTCGTCAGGAGCACGACGGCCACGACAACGTACGAGGCGACTGCGCCCGAGAGCCGTGCCAGCACGTCGTAGGCGCCGCCGGTTCGCAGCGCGTCGTTGGAGACGGTGGCGACGACCTCACCGGTGGATTGCGTCGCCTTGACGGCCGTCGCCGTGCGTGCCACATGGTGACCGACGATCCGTGCGAAGCGAAACGCCGAGATCAGCCAGTTCATGACCGAGAACCCGTGCCTGAACGCGCCGGCCACCGCCTGGAAGCAGCCGAGCGCCAGCAGCGTCCCCGTCCACAGCGCGAGGCGGCCGTGGTCGCCGGCGTCGAGGCCCTCGTCGATCGCGCGTCCGATCACGTACGGCGTCACCGCCTGGGTCGACATCCAGAGCGCACCGAAGGTCATCGCCGCGAGGAGCGTCGGCCATTGCAGCCGCGCCGTCCAGGCGAGGAACCGCAGGACGGAGCGGGTGTCCGGAGTGCCGGGATGGTCGAACTCGAGCTCGAGCATCGGGCCAGCCTACGTGCGGGTTCCGACCCAGGAGAACACCGCGCGAGAGCCGCTGCCCGCCGAACCGCGCCGCCGGGGGCAAGGCCCGCGCGTTAGGCTTCAGGCGATGGAGCTCGAGGCGCTGATCCGCGCGCTCGCGCCGAGCGACGTGATCGGGCAGCGGCCGGTCGAGATCCGCGACCTCGCCTACGACACGCGCACTGTGCGCGAGGGTGCCCTCTTCTTCTGTGTCCCGGGCGCGAGCGTCGACGGACACGAGCTCGGGCCGGAGGCGGCGCGGCTCGGCGCCGCTTCGCTGGTCGTCGAGCGGCCACTCGAGGTGGAGGTTCCGCAGCTCGTGGTCGAGAGCGTCCGGGCGTCGATGTCGGTGGCGGCGGACGTCTTCTTCGGCGAGCCGACGAAGCAGCTCACCTGCGTCGGCGTCACGGGCACGAACGGGAAGACCACCACCTCGATCCTCCTGCGCTCCATGCTCGAGGCGGCGGGTCGTTCCTGCGGCCTCGTTGGGACGATCGACTGGATCGTCGGGGGCGTGCGCAGGGAGGCGAAGCACACGACCCCGGAGGCGATCGACCTGCACCGGCTCTTCCGGCAGATGGTGGAGGCAGGTGACGACTCGGTGGCGATCGAGGCGTCGTCGCACGGATCGCACTTCCGCCGGCTCGACCGCGTGCGCTTCGAGGCGCTCGTCTTCACGAACTTGACCCAGGATCACGTCGACCTGCACGGCTCGCTCGAGGAGTACTTCCAGGCCAAGCGGCGCCTGTTCACGGGGCTGGAGCCGCCCCCGGCGGCGGTCAACGTGGGCGATCCACACGGCCGGCGCCTGGCGGACGAGCTCGCCGGGGCGCACCGCGCGCCCCTCGTCACCTTCGGCCTGCGGCCGGAGGCGGAGGTTCGAGCGGATCAGCTGCAGCTTGGTCCCCGTGGCTCCCGCTTCACGGCGGCGGGAATCGAGATCACCACGGCGCTGCGCGGGATCTTCAACGTCGAGAACGTCCTCGGGGCCGTCGCGGCCGGTCTCCTGCTCGATCTCGAGGAGGGGGTGATCGCAGCGGGCATCGGCGGCGTCACGGGGGTTCCCGGGAGGTTCGAGGCGATCGACGAGGGGCAGGACTTCCAGGTGATCGTGGACTACGCCCACACGGCGGACGCGCTCGGGAGCGTGTTGCGGACGGCGCGCGACATCTGCGCGGGCCGGCTGCTCGTCGTTTTCGGCGCCGGCGGCGATCGTGATCGAGAAAAGCGACCGTTGATGGGGCAGGCCGCGCGCGCCGCTGCCGACCTCGTGATCGTCACCTCGGACAATCCACGGTCGGAGGATCCGCTGCGGATCATCGAGGAGGTCGTGCAGGGTACTGGCGTCGACGTCGAGATCGACCCCGACAGGCGCGCGGCGATCCACGCGGCGATCCGTGAGGCACGCGAAGGCGACGTCGTCGTGATCGCGGGCAAGGGCCACGAACAGGGTCAAGAGATCGCGGGCGAGATGCTCCCCTTCGACGATCGCGCCGTCGCGCGCGAGGCTCTCGCGGGGCGCAGCTCGTGATCGCGCTGGAGCTCGCCGAGATCGAGGCGCTCGGCCTCGGTGCGCTCCGGGGCGAGGCACGCGGAGGGGTTGTGACGCGGGTGCACGCCGACTCGCGGCTGGCGGAGCCCGGCGATCTCTTCGTCGCGCTGAACAGCGGCGTCGGCTTTGTCGAGGCCGCGGTCGCGGCCGGCGCGCTCGCGCTCGTGCCGGACGACCAGCACGCCGCGCTCGCGGCTCTGGCTTCGCTCGTCCGTGGCCGTTCGACCGCGCGGGTCGTTGCCGTAGTGGGCTCCACCGGCAAGACATCCACCAAGGACGCGCTCGGTGCCCTGTGCAGCGCGGTCACGCCGACGGTGGTCGCGGAGGGCAGCCTCAACAACGAGATCGGGCTGCCGCTGACCGTCCTCAGATTGGAGCCGGACACGCGTGTGCTGGTGACGGAGATGGGCATGCGGGGGATGGGGCAGATCGCGGAGCTGTGCGAGATCGCGAGACCCGACGTCGTCGTCGTCACCTCGATCGGACCGGAGCATCTCGAGCTCGTCGGCACCGTCGCCAACGTCGCCCGCGCGAACGCGGAGGCGATTGCCGCGTTGGCCGCGGGAGGCGTCGCCGTCGTCCCGGCGGATTCCCCGGCGCTGGAGCCGCATCTTGGCCGGGACGACATCGAGGTCAGGCGCTTCGATCGCCGGGCGGTGGAGCGAATCGGCCCCTGCCGTTTCAGCTTCGCCGTCGGCGGCACCGCCATCGAGCTCGACCTTCCCTTCGACGCACGCCACCTGGCGGAGAACGTGCTGGCAGCGCTCGTGGCATACGACGCGCTCGGACTGCCGCTCGTTCGTGCGCAGGAGGGCGCGTCGGCGATCGAGCTCTCCCGCTGGCGCACCGAGACCCACGAGCTCCCGGGTGGCGGCCTCCTGATCAACGACGCCTACAACGCGAACCCGACGTCGATGGCGGCGGCGCTGCGCCATCTGGCCGACGTCGCCGCGGGCCGCCGCACCGTCGCCGTGCTGGGGGAGATGGCCGAGCTGGGCGACCACGCGCCGGCGTACCACCGCGAGATCGCCGGCGTGATCCGGGAGACCGGCGTGGACGTGCTCGTCACCGTCGGCGCGCTGGCGGAGCTCTACGCGGAGGGCCGGGCCGCGGTGAGCCACCTGGTCGCGGATCGCGACGGAGCCGAGCACGCGCTGTCCGAGACGCTGAGGATCGGCGACGTCGTCCTGGTCAAGGCCTCCCGTGCGAGCGCGCTCGAAGGCATCGCCGGGTCCGCCGCGAAGATCGCATCGCGATGGACGCCGAGCTGAGCCTGGATCCACCGATCCGCGCGGGCGGTTGCGTCCGTCTGGGCTCGCCAGGCCGCTTCCCGTCCGGGTTTCGGCCCCTTGCGGGGCCTGCATCCGGCCGGTGCGCTCCGCGTCACAGCGGCAACGGACGGGCCTCGGCCCGCCCCTCACCGCTGCGCCGCGTCCTGACGGCCCAGCCGGACGCCCCGCGATCACGCATCTCGGTGGGCCCAGGCTGAGCTGATCATGGTTCGCGTGCTCATCGCCGGCCTCGTGGCCATGGTCATCGCCGTCGTCATCGGTCCGCAGCTCATCGAATGGCTGCGCAGGCAGAGCGTGGGGCAGCACATCCGCGAGGAAGGCCCGAAGCACCATGTGGTCAAACAGGGCACTCCGACGATGGGCGGGCTTTTCATCCTCTTCGCGGCGGTGCTGCCCTTCCTCGTCGTGAGCGTCTACACGGCACCCGGTCTGGCGGTGCTCGCGGCCACCGTCAGCTGCGGGCTGATCGGCTTCGCAGACGACTACCTCAAGGTGCGCCGCAAGCGCTCGCTCGGATTGCCGGGCCGCTGGAAGATGCTCGGACTCCTTGCGGTCACGGGCGGTATGGCCTATGCCGTCCACGCGATCGACTACGTGGACACCGAGATCTACTTCCCCATCGTCGATGCCAACGTGGATCTCTCGTATGCGTACTACGGCCTGCTGTTCCTGATCATCGCGGGCACGGCGAACGGTGTGAACCTCACGGACGGGCTCGACGGGCTCGCGGCTGGGACCTGTGTCGTCTCGCTGCTGACCCTGCTCGCGATGATCGCAATCACCTGGCTGCGCTCGGGCCCCGTCGGTGATCGCAGTGACAACTACCTCGACCTGGCCATCTTCACCGCCGCTCTGATCGGCGGGCTCATCGGCTTCCTCTGGTTCAACGCGCACCCGGCCGAGGTGTTCATGGGGGACACCGGCTCGATGGCGCTCGGCGGCGCCATCGCGACGCTCGCCGTCTTCACCAAGACCGAGGTGCTGCTCGTGTTCATCGGAGGCATCTACCTGATCGAGTCGCTCTCGGTGATGATCCAGGTTGCGAGTTACAAGCGGACCGGCAAGCGGGTCTTCCTGATGGCGCCCATCCACCATCATTTCGAGATGAAGGCGTGGTCGGAGACGAAGATCATGGTGCGCTTCTGGATCGTCGGGGCCATCTGCTGCGCGATCGGCTTCGTGCTCTTCTACCGCTACTACCTCCGCTTCCAGCTGTGACGTCCGGGCGGTCCCGCGCCCGTGGGGCCCTTCAGGGGCTCACCGGCGGGGTTCTGGTCGTGGGCCTCGCCCGCTCCGGCATGGCAGCGACGCGGGCGCTCGCGGCCACCGGCGCGACGGTCACGGCCTACGACCGGGAGGACGTGGGCGGCGAGCTGGCCGGCGTCGCGCGGGTCGTGACGGGTGGCTGGGACGACGCGCTGCTCGACGGCGTGGAGCTCGTCGTCAAGAGCCCGGGCGTGCCGACCGAGGCGCCGCCCGTGGCCGCGGCGAGAGCCCGCGGGATCGAGGTCGTCTCCGAGATCGAGCTCGGGGCGCGGTTGCTGCCGAACCCGATCCTCGGCGTCACGGGCACAAACGGCAAGACGACCACCACCGCGCTGCTCGGGGCGATGCTGCAGGCGGGCGGGCTCCCGGTCGAGGTGGCAGGGAACATCGGTCGCCCGCTGACGTCGCTGGCTGGAGAGACAGCACCAGAAGCCTGGGTCGTATGCGAGCTGTCGTCGTTTCAGCTCGAGGACATCGTCACCTTGCGGCCGCGGGTCGCGGTGCTGCTCAACCTCGAGCCCGACCACATCGATCGTCACGGGAGCTTCGAGGCATACCGCGACGCGAAGCTCCGCGTCTTCGAGAACCAAAGGCCTGAAGACGTGGCCGTCGTCCCGCGTGGTTTCGCACCGGCTACGGGCTCGGCTCGGCGCGTCGAGTTCCACGCCAACGACCGGTTGCCTGCTGCGCCTCTGATCCCCGGAGCACACAACCGTGAGAACGCCGCGGCAGCCACTGCGGCTGCACGCGCCACCGGGATCCCGGACGACGCGATCGCCGAGGCGCTCCGGACGTTTCCGGGTGTCGAGCACCGGATCGAGTCTGTCGCCGAGATCGCCGGTGTCCGCTACGTCAACGACTCCAAGGCCACGAACGCCGCCGCCACGCTGCGCGCTCTCGCGTCCTTTCCGGGGCACCGCCTGCACGTCATCCTCGGTGGGCGCGGCAAGCACGAGAGCTACGAGGCGCTCGCGGCGGCCTTCGGCGCCGGTGACCGTGCGTACCTGATCGGGGAGGCCGCCCCGGAGATCGACGCCGCACTGGCGGCCACCGGCGTGCCGGTGACCCGCAGCGGCACCCTGGAGCGGGCACTCGCCGACGCCTCCGCGAGCGCGCGGCCGGGCGACATCGTGCTGCTTTCGCCGGCGTGCGCCTCGTTCGACCAGTTCCGCGACTTCGAAGCGCGAGGGCAGGAGTTCAGAA
>JBJXGY010000119.1:0-11316 GCA_046160185.1 Gaiella sp.
GACCGTCTTCGAGTTCGCCACCCACGGGCCGAGCTCCGGCTGCGGGAACTTGCAGTGCTTCTCCTTCAGCAGGATCCCGTAGGAGTTCCCCGTCTGCAGGTGCGTCATCAGCACCTTGCGCGCGATCTCGTTCTCCCGTCCTTCGGGGATCGGGAAGTAGATCTTGATGAACGAGTTCGAGTAGCGGTCGAACACGGCGGGCGTGCCGTCCTCCTGGAGGAGCTCGATGTCCTCGAGCCAGTTGATGTCGTCGCCCGGAGTCGACGCGTCGAGGTCGACGCTCTCGACCAGGGAGATGTCCTCCTGGTAGGGGAAGCGATGCCCGGCGAGGAACTCCGCGTCGATGGACTGGATCTTCTCCGGTTCGGAATAGGCCATCTCACTCACCAGACATCACCCCCGTCGCGCTCGGTAGATAGTCGATCGGGTTCTCGAGGTGCCGCTCCAACATCCGCTCGATCTTTGCGAGCGTCTGCTCCTCGCTGACACCGGGGATCCAACTCGTGCCGGCGAGCGGTACCTTCGCCATTGCAGCCGCTTCGACCGTGAGGGCACAGAGGTCCTCCGGCTCGAGCGAGTGGATGTTCGTCTTGCCGCACGCACGCGCGAGCATCTGCACCTCGAGCGTCAGCGTGTGCAGGAAGTTGTAGACCCGCTCGGCCGCGTCTTCGACGACGAGGCGCTTGCGGAGCTCCGGATCCTGCGTTGCGACGCCCACCGGGCAGCGCCCGGTGTGGCAGTGGTAGCACTTGCCTGCGGGGACCCCGACGGTGCCCTCGTAGTCGGTGACGCCCGGGATCTCCTTGTTGCAGTTGAGAGCCATCAGCGCCGAGTGCCCGATTGCGACAGCCTTCGCACCGAGCGCGATCGCCTTCGCAATGTCACCGCCGTTGCGGATTCCGCCCGCGACGACGAGGTCGATCTCATCGGCGAGCCCGACGTCCTCGAGTGCCCTGCGGGCCTCGGGGATCGCGGCCATCAACGGGATCCCGGTCTCCTCGGTGGCGATGTGCGGCCCTGCGCCGGTGCCGCCCTCGGCTCCATCCAGGTAGATGATGTCCGGCCCACACTTGGCGGCCATCCGCACGTCGTCATAGACGCGCGAGGCCCCGAGCTTGAGCTGGATCGGGATCTGGTAGTCGGTCGCCTCGCGGATCTCCTGGATCTTCAGCGAGAGATCGTCTGGGCCCAGCCAGTCCGGATGACGCGCCGGCGAGCGCTGGTCGATGCCGGCGGGCAGCGAGCGCATCTCCGCCACCTGCTCCGTCACCTTCTGGCCCATCAGGTGGCCGCCTAGGCCCACCTTGCAGCCCTGGCCGATGAAGAACTCGACCGCGTCCGCGAGCATCAGGTGGTGCGGATTGAACCCGTACCGGCTCTGGATGCACTGGTAGTACCACTTCGTCGAGAAGTCGCGCTCGGGTGGGATCATCCCGCCCTCGCCCGAGCAGGTCGCGGTGCCCGCCATCGACGCTCCCTTTGCCAGCGCCATCTTCGCCTCGAGCGACAGCGCCCCGAAGCTCATCCCGGTGATGTAGATCGGGATGTCCAGCTCCAGCGGCTTCTTGGCGAAGCGCGCGCCCAGCACGGTCTTCGTCTCGCACTTCTCGCGGTAGCCCTCGATCACGAAACGGGTGAGCGTGCCCGGCAGGAACACGAGCTCGTCCCAGTGCGGGATCGGCTTGAAGATCGAGAAGCCGCGCATTCGGTAGCGCCCGAGCTCAGCCTTCATGTGGATGTCGTTGATGACCTCCGGCGTGAAGATCCGGCTCGAGCCGAGAATCGTCTTGTTGTTTGGTGCTGTCTCGTCAGCCATCAGATCACCAGCTTCCGCTCGGCAGGCTCGAGCGAGTCGTAGTTGTAGAGCTGCTTGCCGCACACGAACTTCTGGAAGGCCGGCGGTGTGCCCAGGCCGTAGATGCGGAACTTCCGCTCGATCAGCTCGGTATCGGCGTCCGTCCACTCACCGGGCACGCAGTCGATGCCGAGCGACTTCACGCTGCCGCCGACGTAGATGTCGCCGTCGTACATCGAGTCGCCGAGGCCGGGGCCGGCGTTGCCGCAGATGATGATGCGGCCACGCTGCATCATGAACCCGGTCGTCGAGCCGACATCGCCGCCGATCAGGATCGTGCCGCCCTTCTGGTCGATGCCTGTGCGCGCGCCGACGCGGCCCTTGATCACGAGGTCGCCCCCGCGCATCGCCGCGCCGGTGAGCGAGCCACCGTTGCCTTCTACGACAACGACACCGGACATCATGTTCTCGCAGGCCGACCAGCCGACGCGGCCCTTGATGTGCACCTCCGGGCCGTCGATGATTCCGCAGCCGAAGTAGCCGAGCGAGCCGTTGAAGGTGATCTTGCAGCGGGTGAGGATGCCGACGCCGAGCGAGTGGCGCGAGCTCGGGTTGTCGATCTCCACCTCTTTCACGCCCATCTCGTTGAGCAACCAGCGCAGCTCGAGGTTGATCGTGCGCGTCGTCATGTCCGTGGCATCGAAACGCGCTTTCGTACCCTCGATCGTCGAGACCTTGAGAACCTCGGCGTGCGGCTCGGCGAGACCGCGCGCGTCGTAGGTGATTCGCCGCTCGCCTACCGCGTCCACACCAGCACCTCCCGCTCGAACGGGTCGTACGTGTCGATCTCGTGGCCGATGAGCTGTCTGATCGCGATCTCCTCCGAGGCCAGCGCCACCACCTCGTCGGATTCGTAGAGCACGAGCGGCTTCGCCGCCAGTTCGTCCTTGGCCACGCCCAGCTCGTCCTTTGTGACGGCGATGTAGGTGAAGACGCCGTCCAGCTCGTCCAGCGACTTTTGCATTGCCTCCTTCAGCGAGAGCCCCCTGTCGAGCTCCTCCGCGAGGTAGACGGCGATGATCTCCGAGTCGCACTCGGACATGAAACGCCGGCCGGCCCGCTCGAGGCGCCGCCGCCAGTAGAAGTAGTTCGTCAGCTGGCCGTTGTGCACGACCGCCACGTCCGAGTACGGGTACGCCCAGTACGGATGCGCGCCGGCGATGTCGACCTCGGACTCGGTGGCCATGCGCACATGGCCGATCGCGTGCGTGCCCGTGAAGTCGTCGAGCCCGTACTGCTTGTGCACGGTCTCGGCATCGCCGAGGTCTTTGACGATCTCCAGTGAGCGCCCGAGCGACAGCACCTCGGCCTCGGGGATGTCCTCCACCAGGTCCGTGAGAAGCTTCAGCGTGCCGTCGTAGTCGAAGCTGACCCGGAAGGCGTAGGGCGTCTCCTCCTCGACGACGTGCACCCGTGCGCCGAGCGCGGCGAGGCGCGACTCGACCTCGTAGCGATGCCGTCGCAGCCGGTCCTCGTACTCGAAGTCGCGCGGGGTGTTCGCGTCCGCGAGCTTGAAGCGCATCACGAACTCGCCCTGCGGGGGTGAGCCGTAAAGCGCATATCCCGTCGAGTCCGGCCCGCGGTGTTTCATCGATTGCAGCATCCGCGTCATCTCGAGGCCGATCTGATGCTTCGCACCGTCCCGGTAGATGATTCCTGCGATTCCGCACATAGCCCCTCCGACCTCGCGCCGCTGCCCTTAGGGCAGGACGTCGAGGTACTCCTTGACGTCCCAGTCCGAAACGGTTGCGCAGTAGCGCTCCCATTCGTCCCGCTTGTAGTGCCTGAATACCTTGTACATGTCGCCGGGCATCGCAGACTTGATCACCTCGTCCGCGTCGAGCGCGTCGAGCGCGTCCCCGAAGGTCATGGGGATCTTCTTGACCTCCTTGCCGCCGGCCATCGCCTCGTAGATGTTGCGCTCCTCCGGCGGGCCCGGGTCGATCTTGTTGTCGATGCCGTCGCGCATCGCCGCGATCAGCCCGGACATCGAGAGGTACGGATTCACGGCGGAGTCCACCGAGCGGTACTCGAAACGGCCCGGGGCCGACACGCGAAGCGCGGTCGTGCGGTTCTGGAAGCCCCAGTCGGCGAAAACCGGCGCCCAGAAGCCCGTGTCCCACAGCCGGCGGTACGAGTTGATCGTGGGTGCGGTGACGGCGGTCAGCGCACCCAGGTGCTTGAGGATGCCGCCAATCGCGTACTGGCCGACCTTGCTCGGCATGCGCTGATCCTCGCCCTCGGGCATGAACACGTTCTCGTCGCCGCGCCACAGCGAGATGTTGTGATGGCACCCGTTGGCCGAGACTCCCATGAACGGCTTCGGCATGAAGCACGGGAACACGTTCAGCTCGCGCCCGACCTGCTTCGCGATCTGGCGGAAGGTGGAGAGGTTGTCGGCCGTCTGCTCGGCCCGGTCGAAGTTGAAGTTGAGCTCGATCTGCCCCGGTGCGTCCTCGTGGTCGCCCTGGATCATGTCGAGACCCATCGCCTCGCCGTACTCGATCATCTTGTGGATGATCGGCTGCAGCTGCGAGAACTGGTCGATGTGGTAGCAGAACGGCTTCGTGACGCCGTCGACGTCGGGCGTGCCGTCCTCCTTGTTCTTCAGCCACATCATCTCGGGCTCGGTGCCGGCACGGAGATGGAGGCCGGTCTCCGACTCGAACGTCCTCTGCGCGCGGAGCAGGTTGGAGCGGCAGTCGGCGGTGAAGTACCCGCCCGGATCCTCGCGCTCCTCGCGGTTGCGGAAGGTCGTGCACCACACGCGCGCGACCCTCTTGTCCCACGGCAACACCATGAAGGTTTCGGGCTCGGGCAGGCCGACGAGCTCGTGCGACTCGGGTCCGTATCCGATGTACTCGCCGTGCCGGTCGACGAAGAGGTTGGCGACGGAGCCGTACACGAGCTGGAACCCCTTGGCGGCCATCGACTCCCAGTGCTTGGCCGGCACGCCCTTGCCCATGATGCGGCCGGTGACCGAGATGAACTGGTAGTAGATGTAGGTGACGCCCTCCGCGTCGATGCGCTTTCGGACCGCCTTCACCTGCTCGTCGCGACCGGGTGCGCCGACGAAGAGCTCCAGGTCGGTGGCCATGCTTCCGTGCCTCCTTCTGCCCCTCGCCGGGGCCATCCGTGGGACATCGTGAACCGCGAGCGGAGTCTACTGTCCACGGGAGGTTGTTGCCACAGGTGGTTTGTTATTGCGACGAGGGGAATTATGTCCCGCGTGTTCGTCATCCCTGCGGGTAGCCTGGTGCGTCATGACGCGGGATGCGGAGATGCTGACGTCCGAACAGAAGGCGGCGCTCGAGGCTGAGCTCGCCGACCTCGAGGGGCCCAGGCGTTCCGCAGCGGTGGAAGCGATCAAGACCGCCCGCTCGTTCGGCGATCTGTCGGAGAACTTCGAGTACCACGCCGCCAAGAACGACCAGGGCCTGCTGGAGGCGCGCATCCGGGTGCTCCGCGACCGGCTGCAGCACGCCGTCGTGGTCGACCACGACACCGACGACCACGTCGGCCCCGGCTCGGTGGTCGAGATCGAGGACGAGCACGGCGAGGCGATGACGGTCACCATCTCCTCGGTCGGCGGCGGGGTCTCTTCCGACTCGCCGCTCGGGAGCGCCTTGCTCGGCGCCGCGGTGGGCGACGTGGTCGAGGTGCAGGCGCCGCGTGGATCGTGGAAGGCCACGATCCGCGCGATCTCGCGCATGTAGTGCCGGCGCGAGGCGGTCAGCTCAGGACGCGTTCCGCGTAGCGCGGGGCATCGGGCGTGTCCCCGTGCCGGAAGAAGGCGAACGTTTCCACACCTTTCTCGACAAGGCGGCCCAGCCGCGCGGCGATCGCGCCAAGCTCGGGTTCGGTGTACGTCAGCTCGCGAAAGCGGACGTAGACCCAGCCCGCGTCACCGCTCTCGTCGCCGACCCGGACGCAGCCGGCCTTGGCGAGCCGGCCCTCGACACCGTCCCAGCTCGGGTCGCGCAGATCCAGCGCGAGGCGCACCTGCGGAGCGAGCGAACCGAGCAGCAGCTCGAGCAGCCCGTCGTCGCGCGGGCTCTCGACGACAACCCGTACGCAGCCGAGCCGGGCTCTGAGCGCGAGCACGCGTTCCTCGAAGGTCGGCCATCGCTCCTCGACGCGCGGCGGCGCCTTGACCGCGAAGCGAAATCCGTCCGGCACCGCAGCTGCCCAGCGGCGGAACTGCTCCTCGGGCGGCAGCCGGTACTTGGTGGCGTTGAGCTCGACCGCGGGCAGACGCGAGGCGTAGAAGGCGAGGAACTCCTCGGGAGGCGTTCCCTCCGGGTAGAACCCCGGCCGCCACGACGGGTACGACCAGCCGGAGGTGCCGGCGCGAAGGGTCATGCGCGGCGCCGGTAGGTGACGAACGCGAAGCGGCTGCCGTCGGCAGACTCGTGCGCGTCGCGCGCCGTCTCGACGAAGTCGCCTCGCGGCCACGTCGGGAAGTACACGTCCCCGGCGAACTGGTCGGCGAGCTCGGTGAGCTGCAGCTCGTCCGCCAGTGGGATCGTCTCGGCGAAGAGCGAGACGCCGCCGATCACGCACACACGCGGTGCGCCCTCGAGCAGGTCGAGCGCCTGACGCAGCGAGCCTGCGCGCTCGGCGCCGGGCGCCTTCCAGGCCTCGTTACGCGTGACGACGATGTTCCGCCGGCCGGGCAGCGGCCGGAAGCGCTCGGGCAGCGACTCCCACGTGCGCCGCCCCATCACCACCGGCGAGCCCCACGTCGCGTCGCGGAAGTGCGCCAGATCTTCGGGAAGGTGCCAGGGCAGTTGCCCGTCGCGCCCGATCACGCCGTTGGCGGCGACAGCGGCTATCACGACCAGCTCGGGCATGGCGGGAGGCTATCGGCGGCGCGGGAGACGGTCTCGCCCTCTCCCTTGGTCAGCCGCTTGGGCTGCCCACCTTGCGGGGTCATTCCCCCGTGCGGAAACGGGACAGACCCCGGGTGGTGGCGGTTCAGGCCTCTACACGGCGACCGGCGCTCTGAGCGGCGGATGGTGCTGGTAGTCGACGAGCTCGAAGTCCTCGAACGCGTAGTCGAAGATCGTCGGCGGGCGCCGCGCGATGGCCAGCCTGGGGTAGGGGAACGGCGATCTCGCGAGCTGGGTCTCGACCTGCTCCAGGTGGTTGGCGTAGATGTGGCAATCGCCGCCGGTCCAGATGAAGTCACCGACATCGAGGTCGCACTGCTGGGCGAGCATGTGGGTGAGCAGCGCGTAGCTCGCGATGTTGAAGGGCACGCCGAGGAAGATGTCGGCGCTTCGCTGGTAGAGCTGGCAGCTGAGCCGCCGGTGGCCGTGCCCGTCCGCGGGGGAGACCCAGAACTGGAACAGGGCATGGCAGGGCTGGAGCGCCATCGCCGGGAGGTCGGCGACGTTCCAGGCGCTCACCACCAGGCGCCGCGAGTCGGGGTTGGTGCGCAGCTGCTCGACGACGGCGGCGATCTGGTCGACATGCCCGCCGTCCGGGGCCGGCCAGCTTCGCCACTGCACGCCGTACACGGGACCCAGGTCACCGCCCTCGCGGGCCCACTCGTCCCAGATCGTGACGCCGTGCTCCTGCAGCCAGCCCACGCTCGAGTCGCCGCGCAGGAACCAGAGCAGCTCGTAGGCGATCGACTTCCAGTGCACCCGCTTCGTCGTCACGAGTGGGAAGCCCTCGGCGAGGTCGAAGCGCATCTGGTGCCCGAAGACGCTGCGGGTACCGGTGCCGGTGCGGTCGCCCTTCTCCACGCCGTGCTCGTAGACATGGCGCATGAAGTCCTCGTACTGCGAGCGGACGGGACGCGTTCCGGTCATGACTCCCACCAGATCGGATTCGACCAGGCCCGCCGGCCCTGCTCGTCGATCAGCGTCACGCGAAACCACTCGCGCGAGCCCCCGGCCAGCGCGGGATCGCGCAGCGCTCCCACGTCGAACGCGGCGGCGGTGAGCGCGATGCCGATCTCCGCGTGGCTTCGCGACGAGCCACCCGCGACGGCGATCGACGAGACCGGCGAGGAACGCACCCGCACAGTGTTGCCGTCGACCGCGACCTCGTGCAGCTCCGGTCCTTCGGTCGCGTAGAACGCACCGCGCTGGAGCGCCGCGAGCAGCTCCACCGGCTCGTTCACCACCGACCGCACCATGATCCAGCCGCCGAAAGCGTCCCGCGTGCCCTGGCGGAAGTGCGCGTCGTCGCCGGCAATCGCCGTGAGCCGGTGACCGCGCCGAAGCAGCTGCTCGCACAGGTACCAGCCGTCACCACGGTCGTTCTCGACGAGGCAGGAGTAGTTGAACACCTCGACGGCGTGAGCCGTCCTCGCGAGCGCCAGACCGTCGTCGAGGGTCAGCTGCGACCACGACGGGTGGGCGAGCGCGACGAACGCGCCGGCGTCCCGGGCGCGGCGCGCGAGCGCGACGCCGTCCTCGCCGTCGCTGTTCGGCGCGAAGTCGGGCGGCAGCCCGACGGCGAGGACGTGCCACCGTTCCCCGGCAGACGTTGCCGGGGCATGCAGCTCGGCGCCCAGCAGCGTCGTGAACGTTGCCTCCCGGAACTCCCGTGTATCCGCGACAGGCCAGTCGTAGCGCTCCATGAAGTGATCGGAGAGGCAGAGGAAGTCGTAGCCCTGCTCGCGGTACGCGGCGATCACAACAGCGGGCGCCAGCGCCCCGTCGGACAGTGTCGAATGCGTGTGCAGGTTGCCCCGCCAGAGGCGCCCCTCGTTCTGGAAGACCTCGAGGCCTCGCACGGGACAGACGCTACCGCGGCACGATATGAGACCGGCGGCCACAGGCGCGGTGTGCGAGTACCGCGAGCGCTGAGGTCATGGTGGTCGCTGTACCGTCCGGCGTATCCTCGGGATCGATCGCGCTACCCGAGCGCGTGGACACCGAGCTCGTTACGAACGCGATCGAGCGCGCCGAGCGCGATCCGGCGGTAAGTCGTGAGCCTGCCGCCCGCGACGCTCAGCATGCCGCCGGAGCCGGCCGAAGCGAGGTGATCACGTCGTCCGTCATCCACACCTGCCCGAAGACGCGCGCGAATCCCGAGAGCGCGGCACGGTGATGGCGCTCGAAGAAGGTGGCAGTTGCGTCCTCGACGACGATAACGTCGAAGCCGCGGTCGGCGGCATCCCGGGCGGTCGTCTCCACACACATGTCCGTCGCCATGCCGACGACGACGAGCGTCCTCGTCCCCATGTTTCGCAACAGCCACTCGATCCCGGTCGAGTTGAACGCGCTCGACGTGTTCTTGTCGACGACGAGCTCGTCGGGCAACGGTTGGAGCTGGTCGATGAGCTCGTGCTCGAACGTGCCGCGATGCCACAGCGCAGGCACATTGGTCGCCGCGATCGCATCGACGTCCCTGCGACGGCGACGTTCGATCATATCCCGCCCGTCCGCAAGCAATGGCCCGTGCCGGGTGAAGACGACCTCACGCACGGCGTCCCGGAATGCCGAGACGAGCCGCGTCACGTTGGGGATCACCGTCTCGGTCAGTCGCGGCAGGTAGTACGCGGCCGTTCGAGGGTGGTGCTCCGCCAGCATCGGCCCCAACCCCACTGCCGGGTTGCAGCCGTAGTTCTGCATGTCGATGACGAGGAGGGCCGCACGCCTCAGGTCCACCTCGCCGGCGGGCCATGGGAAGTGCCAGTCCTCGAGTGTGAGGGGCGAGTCGATCGGCGGGAGCTCGCTCACTTCGTGAGTGTACGACTCGTCCTGGAAGACCTCAGGCTGCGCACGGGATAGACGCTACCGCCGCACGGTATGGGACCGGCTGCCACGGGCACGGGGTGCGAACAGTGCGAGCGCTGAGGTCATCGTGCTCGCTGCACCGTCCGGCGTATCCTCGCGTTCGATCGCGCTACCCGGTCTCGAGTAGCGACGCTATCCGGGCCCGCACCACACTGTCCGTGGCCCCTCGGTAGCCCAGGCCCGTGCGCCGCCAGAGCACGTCGTCCACGTCAGCGGCCCACTCGTGCCTGCCCGCGTAGACAACCTGCGCCGCGATCTCTGGCGCCAGCGGGCTGAGCGGCTCGAGCAGGCTAGGGTCGTCGGCCGCGAGCGCGAGCACCAGAGCGGCGCGTGCGCCGTACGTCGACTCGAGATGAGAGCGGGTCCGAAGGTCAAGCTCGCTGTGGCCGGCGAGCGACCGGTGACGCTCGGCGCCCGGAAGCGGCCAGGCCAGCCTGTCGAGCGTGTGGATACCGAGCTCGTTGCGAACGCGATCGAGCGCGCCGAGCGCGATCCGGCGGGAGGTCGTGAGCTTGCCGCCCGCGACGCTCAGCATGCCGCCGGAGCCGACGGTGTACACGGTCTCGCGCCGGGTGTTGACGCTCGTGCTCTGGCCGACGGGCAGGACCCGCAGCCCGGAGAAGGTCGCGCGCACCCGCGAGCGTTCGAGGAGCTCCGGCTCGAGGGCGACGCCCGCCTCGGTCAGGATCTGCTGCACGTCGGTCTCGGTCGCCGTCAGGCCGTCGTCGGGTGACTCCACCGGATCGTCGGTGGTTCCGAGCAGGAGCTGGTCGCGCCAGGGCACGGCAAAGGAGACGCGGACGTCGTCGTGCGGGATCGTGAGCGCCGCGCGCATCGGGCCCGCGAGGTCGAGGAGCGCGTGTGCGCCCTTGCTGAGACGGACGGTCGTGCCGGCTGCAGGGCTCTCGAGACACCGCACCTCGTCGACCCGGGGCCCGGCGGCGTTGACCACGACCCGAGCGAGGACGGGGATCGTTGCGTCGCCCGCTTCGACCTCGGCACCGACGACGCGCCCGCCGACGAGTCGCAGCGCCGCCACGCGAGCCCGGTTGACCACGATCCCGCCGGCTTCGGCCGCCGCGGTGACGTTGGCGAGCGTGAGGCGAGCGTCGTCCGTCCACGCGTCCATGTAGGCGGCACACCGGCGCAACCCGTCGGTGCGCAGGCCGGGGACGATCCTGCGGGCGCGCGCCGGCCCGATCAGTCCCTGTGGCTTCTCGCGGGCGAGCGTCGAGTAGGCGAGGATCCCGGCCTCGACCGTGAGCGGGCGGTAGGGGCCGCTGCGGTACAGCGGGAACAGGAACGGCACACGGTGGACGAGGTGGGGCGCGACGACCGTCTCCAGCAGGCGGCGCTCGATGTGCGCCTCGCGGACGAGGCGCACGTCCCCCAGGCGCAGGTAGCGCAGACCACCGTGGATGAGCTTGGAGGAGGCGCCCGATGTGCCCGACGCGAAGTCGTTCGCCTCGACCAGGGCAACGGCCAGACCCATGCGGGAGGCGTGCGCGGCGATGCCGGCGCCGATGATGCCGCCGCCGATCACCAGCAGGTCGAAGCGGGTGCTTGCCAACCGCTCGAGTGCGTCCTCGCGTCTCATGCGCGCCCCGCGTCTGTCCGCAGAGTTGGAATCCGCGACAGCGGATTCCAACTATGCGGACATACGCGGGGCGCGCATGAGACGCGATGACGCACTCGAGCGGTTGG
>JBJXGY010000120.1:0-32775 GCA_046160185.1 Gaiella sp.
ACGTCCGGATGACGCCCACGACACGGCGCATCGTGCGGCGCTCGTCTGTGACCCGTACAGCTCCGGTACTGGCCCCAGCCGATCACCGCACGCTGCTTGGTCGTGAACGCCCCCGACCGCACCCCAATCACCGATCAATCATCTAGGGTCATCTGGCTCCCGCCAGACGAACCGCGTCGCTGCGCGAGCTCCGGCTGCCTGCGCCGCCGCCGGCGTTCGTCGGCTGACTCGGCTACGTGCGGCGGAGGACGAGCCAGGCGAATCCGAGCACGCCGCGGTACACGGTGCGGTACTCCTCTGCGCGCTGCTCGCTCGCCGCCCGCAGGGGTTCGTCGCTCGTGACCCAGGCCCGCTCGAAGGCGTCCCACTCCTCCAGCGTGGAGCGATCTGCCGCGTCGATCACGTACCCGGCCGCGTGGGACGCCGCGAGCAGACCCGGCCAGTCGAACAGGTCGCCGAACAGCTCTCGCGCAGCGGCACCCGGCTCTCGCTCCCAGAACCCGTCGCCGAAGAGGAGCGTTCCGCCCCGCTCGAGCCGGTCGGCCAGCGCGGTCAGCGCCCCGACCGTGCCGCCGAAAGCGTGCGCGCCTCCCACGCAGATGGCCACGTCCCCACGGTCGGCGAAGGTCGCCGCGTCCGCTGTCACCAGCTCGACTCGCGCGTGCAGGCGGCGACGCACGAGCGCGTCAGCGGCGCGAGCCAGCTGCAGCCGATCCGAGTCGACACCGGTGCCCGTCGAGGCGTGGTGTGCCTCGACGACGCGCAGCAGAAGCTCCGCCCAGCCACAGCAGAGGTCGAGCACATGCCCGCCGGGTGCAAGCGGGAGCGTGCGGACAAGCGCTGCCGCACGCTCTTCCGAGAGGGGCGCGTTGAACGTGAGGTTGGTGTGGGCGGCCTGCCGCAGTCGTTCCTCCACGCACACATCAATACCGGCTCACCCGGCAGTCGGCGATATAGCCTCGACACATGAGACGCCTGTGTTCGCCCCCACGCCTCGCGTCCTGTCGTTGCGTCCGGCCGCGTCAGCGGCCGCTTGGGGGATCTTCCCGAGCCGGGAGCCGCGTGAGCGGGTACCGGCTCTGGGGGCAAGCGTGACCGGGTTCCGGCTTCGGGGGCAAGTGTGAGCGACAACGGCATCGTCGCCGAGCAGCTCGTGCGGGAGTTCCGGAAGGGACCCCGCGCGGTCGACGGCATCGACCTCGAGGTGCGACCTGGTGAGATCTACGGGTTCCTCGGCCCGAACGGCGCGGGCAAGTCGACGACCGTGCTGATGCTGACGACGCTGCTGCCGCCCACGTCGGGCACGGCACGCGTCGCCGGGCTGGACGTCGTCGCCGACGGCCCCCGCGTCCGATCGCTGATCGGCGCCGCCCTGCAGGAGGCCGCGCTCGACCCGCTGCTCACGGGCCGGGATCACATGCGGCTGCAGACGATGCTGCAGGGACTGCCGCGCGGCGTTCGCAAGGCGAGAGCGGAGGAGCTGCTCGACCGGATGGGCCTGCTCGACGCTGCCGACCGCAAGGTCGCCGGCTACTCAGGGGGCATGAAGCGCAGGCTCGATCTCGGGCTCGCGCTCGTCCATTCACCACGGGTGCTCTTCCTCGACGAGCCGACGACCGGTCTCGACCCCCAGTCGCGGACTGCGCTGTGGGAGGAGGTGGCGCGGCTCGCGCGCGAGGACGGCGTCACCGTGTTCCTGACCACGCAGTACCTCGAGGAGGCCGACGTGCTGGCCGACCGGATCGGGATCATCGACGACGGCCGCATCGTGGCGGAGGGCACACCGTCGGCGTTGAAGGCGGAGATCGGCCGCCCGAGCGTGCACGTCGGGTGCGCCGAGGCCGACCGCGAACGCGTCGCCTCCGTGCTCGCACGGTTCGGCGACCCACTCGCCGGTGTGGCCGGCCTCGCCGTCAGGCTCGCGCCGCAGACGACGCTCGCCGACGTCGTCCGCAGCCTCGACGCGGAGGGCCTGGCGGCGGACGACATCGAGCTGCACGCCCCGACGCTGGACGACGTGTTCCTGGCCAAGACCGGACACAGCCTCGAAGGCTCGGGCGAGTGAGCTCCACCCTCGCCGTCCAGGTGGGGGCGGTCGCACAGCGCGCCATGACGCGCACGCTGCGACAGCCGGGCGTGGTGATCCCGCCGATCGTGTTCCCGCTGGCTCTGCTTGCCGTGAACGCGGCCGGTCTGCGGCCGTCGACGCTGCTGCCTGGATTTCCGACCGATTCCTTTCTCGCCTTCGGACTCGCCGTCCCCTTCATCCAGGGTGCGTTGTTCGCAACGCTCAACGCGGGCGCCGACTTCGCCCGTGATGCCCAGACGGGCTTTCTCAACAGGCTCTCGCTGACCGCGCTCCGCGGGAGCGCACTCCTCGCGGGGCAGCTGACCGGGATCGTGGTGCTCGGGTTGATTCAGACCGCGGCCTACATCGCCTTCGGGCTGGCGGCCGGGGTCGAGATCGCCAGTGGAGTGGGCGGCGTGCTGGTGATCTTCGCGTTCTCGATTCTCGTCTCGATCGGCTTCGGTGCGCTCGGCTCGTTTCTCGCGCTGCGGACCGCGAGCGGCGAGGCGGTGCAGGGCATGTTCCCGCTCTTCTTCGTGTTCCTCCTCATCTCCTCGATGAACACGCCGCGCCACCTGATCGGCGTCGACTGGTTCCGGTTCGTGGCCACCGCCAACCCCGTCTCGTACCTGCTCGAGTGCATCCGCAGCCTCATCATCACCGGCTGGGACGGACAGGCGCTGGCTGCCGGCTTCGGCGTCGCGCTCGCCATCTGCGCGGTCACGCTCACGCTGGCGAGCGTCGAGCTGCGCCGCAGGCTGACGCGAACATGACCGGGGGCGAGCGCATCTGGCCCGTCGCCGCAGGGGTTGCCTGGCGCGTCCTCCGGTCTCTGGTGAGATCGCCTGCGCTCGTGATCCCGCAGCTGCTGTTCCCCCTGCTGTTCTTCACCGCGTTCGCCGGCGGCCTCTCACAGGTCGCACAGGTTCCGGGGTTCGACTTCCCGCCGGGGTATACGACGTTTCAGTTCTGCTTCGTGCTCCTCCAGGCAGCGGCCTTCGGCGGTGTCTTCACCGGCTTCGGCACCGCCCGCGACTTCGAGAGCGGGTTCGGCAAGCGCCTTCTGCTGTCCGCCCCACGGCGTAGCGGCATCGTGCTCGGCTACGCGCTGGCCGCGGTCGCGCGGTGGGCGATCGTGGCGAGCGTGCTGGTGGTCGTCGCGCTCGTCGCCGGCATGCGCCTGCACGGCGGCCCGGTGGACACGCTCGGGCTGTTCACCCTCGCGCTCTTCTTCAACCAGATCGGCTTTCTCTGGGCGGCCGGGATCGCCCTCCGCTTTCGCTCGCTACAGGCCGGGCCGCTGATGCAGATGCCGGTATTTCTCGTGCTCTTCTTCGCTCCTGTCTACGTGCCACTCGATCTGCTCAGCGGCTGGCTCCACGCTGCCGCCACCGTCAACCCCGCGACGTACGCTCTCGAGGCGATCCGTGACCTTGCGGCAGGCACACCCCAGGATCTCGCCCGTGCGTTCGGGCTCGCAGCCGCGCCGCTTGCTCCTCTGCTGCTCTGGGCCTGGCGGGGTCTACGGAGTGCGGAGCGGGCGGGTTGACAATGCACCCGTTCGGGGGTAGGAGTTGCCCATCTTGACGCCGACGTCCCTCTCCATGCGGTCTGCCGCCCACTACCTGATCATCGGCACGCTCGGGCTTGCCGCGCTGATCGGCGCGACCGTTGCCGATGCAGGCGCCAGGAGCGAGGTGTGGCTCGTGCGCGACGGCGCGCTCGAGCCGGTCGGCCGGTCGGCCCGGGGGGTCGAGCCGGTGCTCCAGGCGCTGCTCGCCGGCCCAACCGCCACAGAGAGACGCAAGGGCTTCGCCTCCGCCATCCCGGAGGGGGTACAGATCCGGGCCGTCGCGATCAGCCGCCGGGTGGTCACCGTCGACCTGGCAGCGCGCCTCGTCGCAGGCGGCTCCGACCGGGCCCTGCGGACGCGGGTCAGGCAACTCGTGACCACGCTCGATGGGCTTCCCGGCGTGCTCGGGGTCAAGGTGCGGATCGAGGGCGGCGTCCCACTCGGGCTGGTGCCTGGCCTCGACCTTCGCCGCGCGCTGCGCGCGGACCGCCTGCCCCCCGAGCTGGAGACGACACCCGCCGGCATCGCCCGGGCACTCGACGAGCTCGGGTTCCTGCCGGCCGGCCCGGCGGGCCCGGTCGAAGCCGAGCGGCTCGCCGTCGGCGTGCTGGGGTTCGAGAAGTGGATGGGGCTCCCGCGGGACGGCATCATCGATGCCCGCATGACCAGGGCGCTCGCTCACGTGCGTCGCCCGGCTCCGAGCCGGATGGGCGGCCCCGGGCACCGCGTCGAGGTCCTGCTCGACCGGCAGCTCGCGCTCCTGATCGTGGACGACCGCGTCCGGCGGGCGGTGCACATCTCCAGCGGTGCGTACGGGCTCACCCCGGCGGGCTCGTTCCGGGTCTTTCGCAAGGAGCGCATGTCCTGGTCGGTGCCCTTCAAGGTGTGGCTGCCCTGGGCCAGCTACATCGTCGGCGGCATCGCCTTCCACGAATACCCGAGCGTGCCCGCGTACCCCGCGTCGCACGGCTGCATCCGGGTGAATCGGTTCGACGCGCCCACCATGTACGGATTCGCCGTTCACGGCACGCCCGTCGCGGTGCTCAGCCAGGCGTGATCCGGCTCGCCGGCGTCGCCGCCCTCGTCGCTCTCCTCGCCGCCGGCGCAACGGCGGCAGCGCAGGCGCCGACCAAGCGGCCGGGAACACTGACGGTCGGGCTCAACCTTCCCGCTACCGGGTTTGCCGTGGGCTCGGTCAAGGGTGACGAGATCGTGTTCGCCCGAGGGTTCGAGGTCGATCTCGCCAAGGCGCTCAAGGCGCGGCTCCGGCTGGCGCGGGTCAGCTTCGTCAACGTCGCCGACCGCTCGCGGTTCTTCGCCGCCGGGCGGAAGCGCTTCGACCTCGGGCTGGCCCGGCTGATCGTGCAGGCACCCGAGCGGCGCGTGGACACGAGCGATGCAGTGCTGCCCGCCGACCTCGCCGTCCTGCTCGCCACGGGCGTGCCACCGATCAAGACTGTCGCCGACCTGCGTGCGCTGACGCTCTGCGTGGCAAAGAGCGGGCTCGGCCCGTCGGTGGCACGAAAGAGGATCGGGCCGACCTCGCCGGTCGTCGCCGTGGTCGGCGACAACAGGTTGCTCGACGCGCTCGAGGAGCGCCGCTGCGATGCCGTGTTGCGCGAGGCACCACTGCTCGCGGCCGCGCTGGCGGCTCGCGACCGGCGGGCATTCGGTGCCGTGGCGGGACGCGTCGCAACCGGCGCCGTGATGGTCGCCACCCTCGATCGCCGAAGCCCGCTCACGCCCGAGGTCAACCGGGCGCTCGCAGGACTGCGACGGAACGGCACCATCGGCCGCCTCGCGCGGCGCTGGCTCGCATTCGACCCAGCCCGCGTACGGCTACTGCGCTGACGTGCGTCACGCGCCCGGCCGCATCGACGCACTCTTGCGTGGCAGCCTCTGCAACGTGTCGGCCACCCGGCCGCGAGCGCGGTGAGGGGTCAGACCCCGGCCCTGTCCTCAAGGGACGCGATTGCGCTGAGGTCAGCGACCGCCATACCGTGGTGGTCCCGCGTCGATCAGCGTCGGGCCGACCACCAGCCGGGCGATGTTCGCGAAGCTCGCCGCGGTCTCGCACATCGCGCACGGGGGAGACGTCGAGTAGAGTGCGGCGCCGCCGAGATCGCGGGTGCGCAGCCGACGGGCAGCGTCGCGGATCGCCTCCATCTCGGCGTGCGCTGTCGGGTCTGCGCTCGTCACGACGCGGCTCGGGCCGAGACCGACGACGCGTCCGCCTCGCACGACGACGGCGCCGAACGGCTGGTCGCCGGCCCGCACCGCCTGCCGCCGCAGCGCCTCCGCTCGTGCCATGAAGCCTCGAGGTGTCCGCTCCCGCGGTTGCGCGATCGACGGCGGTGAGGACGGGCAGTCGGCCGCTCCGGCGTCGCCGGGCGCCGCCACCATCGCTATGGCGAAGAGACCTCCGCCTCGCAGCAGCGACCGGCGGTCGAGCTCCCGGGCTTCGCTCATCGCCCTTCCGCGACCACGGCGACGCCGAGCGGAAGGTCGGGCACCGCGATGCGGTGCCGCCGCCCGGTCGCGAGGTGGACGGCGGTGATGCCGTCGAAACCACCACCGAGTAGGTATCCCCCCGTGAGGAACGCCCAGCTGCCGTTTCGCGTGACGGCCACCTGCTCGTGGGGACGCCCGAGCGGGATCACTCGCTCTGCGCCCCTGGCGAGGTTGTAGATCGTCAGGGAGGGCGGCCGCGAGGTCCCACCGGCCGGCCCGGTGCCGACGACGACCAGCCGGCCGCCGGCCGTGAACGCGACGCCGTGCTGGTGCGTGTCCGCCGTCAGCTTCCGCGTCTCGATCTCGCCGTTTGCAGGATCGACGAGCGCCAGCACCTGGCCCTGCACCGGGAGGAGCAGGCGCCCGTCCGGGGCCAGCGCAGCGTAGTGCGGCTTGTCGAAGGCGCCCGTCCCGAGCGGCCGGACGGGGATCGTCCGCCGCGCCCGGGAGCCGAGGTCGACCACCGTGACCGAGTACGAGTCGTGGTCGATCGTGTATGCCTCTCGTCCGTCACGGCTGACCAGGACATCGAAGGGCCTGTCTCCGATCGGTACCGCGGCCGTGAAGCGCCGGCGTCGCGTATCGAGGATCTCCAGGGTCGACGGCCTCCCGTCGCGGTAGACGCCGACGGCAACCCGTGTCCCGTCCGGCGTCACGGCGATCCCCATTCCCCCGCCGCGGTACTCGCCGTACGAGACGTTTTCGATCGGTGCACGGTAGGGCAAGCTGGCAACGCGCCGACGGAGTCGGATGTCTACGACCGCCACGCCCCTCGCCGTCGACACGTACGCCGTACGCCCGCTCACCGCGATCCCCCAGGGCGACGCGCCCGCCTCGATGCCGTGGACGTCCCCGGCCGGAAGGTCGACGAGCCAGACCTTGCTTCCCGAGGATCCGGACACGAGGAGCTGGACCGGCGGCAGCGCAGGAGCCGCCGTGCGGGCCGCCGCGGCGAGGGCCGTCGCCAGCGCTGCGACGACTCCGAGGCTCAGGATCCGGCGCACGGGCCGACTGTAGCGCCGAAGCGGCTCTGCCCGGAGCTGGGTCTCCCGGGGGCCGCGAACATACTCTTGTATAGCTGCCTTCGGCAACGTGTCGTTCGCCGGGGCATGAGCGCGTGGACTATGGAGATCCGGCGGCCGCCGGAATCGTTTGCGCATTGCGTCCCACTGAAGTAAACTCGCGGGCGCGTCCCCCCGATCGAGAGAAGAAGCGTGAACACCACTGCGGTCGTGATCGAGGCCGTACCTGCGGCCACAGGCGATTCCCGATCGCCTGCCCTGACCTGCATCGTCGTCGACGACCATCCTGGCGTGCTGGGGGCCGCCGCCCGGTACCTCGCCCGGCGCGGAGTCGCGGTCGTCGCGACCGCCGCCACCGGCGCCAGCGCTCTGACCGCTGCCCTCGAGCGCACGCCGGACGTGGTCGTCGTCGATCTGCTGATGCCTGGATTCACCGGCGGTGGGCTGGTTGCCGCGTTGCGCGAGGTCTCGCCTCGCTCCCGCTCGATCGCGTACACGGGTTTCGGCGGGCACGACGAGGTCGTCGGCGCGCTCTCCGCGGGTGCCAAGGGAGCCCTGCTCAAGGGCACCTCGCTGGTGGCGCTGTACGAGGCGGTGACGACGGTCGGGGCGGGCAGCGTCTACCTCGAACAGTCGCTGACGGACGAGTTGCTCGACAGCGGGGGCGGCGAGACGCGCCCCTCGTTGGAGGATCGGGCCGCGGTTGGTCAGTTGCTGCGCGGGCGCTCACCCGCGGCGGTCGCCGCCGAGCGCGGAATCGCCGTGGTCGAGCTGACGAGGACAGTCACCGCTGTCATCGACCGACTCTGCCTCACACCGGGCACGGCCGCTGCCGGCGCGGCGCTGCGCGGGCTCTTGGGACTCGACGCTCAGCATCCGCTCCCGTCGGCTCGCGGCGGCAGCGGGTCCGGGTGCGCATAGAACCGTAGCGGTGGATCGACGCGCCAGAGCGTGAGCGACGCCCCTGCCTGGTAGTCCTCCGCGCGGCGGGCGAGGTCGAAGCGGGTGACGCGGCTGCCCACGATCGGCTGGCGCGAATCGAGGACGGCGTAGCGCGGGGCGTAGGGCTGCTGCTGCTCGAGGATGAGCCCGCCCTCCCCACGCTCGAGCGCGCCGGATGCGAGACCCGATCGTGTGAGGTCGCCACCGAGATGGACGACGCGGGAGAGGTGGACGTTGAACATCTCGGTGAAGACGCCCAGCGTCTGCTGCTCGAGCCGGGCGGGCTCGGCGCAGACGCCTGCCGGAAGCGTGTACTCCACGTGGACGAGCGTTGCCGTCTCCCCCGCCGGTAGCGCCCGATCGACCCACGAGAGGGAACGTGCCTCCTGCGGGGAGAGAGGACTCCTGTAGTCCGTCGTGGCACTGACGGCAAGGAAGGCGACGGCCGACGCTACGAGCACCTTGCCGCCGCTCCGACCGAGGAGCAGCACCGCGATGCCCATTCCGCCCAGAACGAGTGACCAGGAACGCCAGGACAGCGATGGCACGTCCAGCGCAAGCTGCCGGAGCCACCAGGACGTGGGTGCGTCGACGTTGTTGACACGATCGAGCACGAGGCGCGAGGGCAGGAGCGCCGGAAGCGCGAAGGCGACGGCCACTGCGGGCGCGGTCACCCTGAGGGGGAGGCGACAGCCGGCACTCGCCCACCCGGCCACGCACACGAGAACGAGGGGAGCCACGTAGAACAGGTTCCGCTCGTGCAGCCAATCCAGGCCGTAGGGTGTTGCCGACAGGAGCGCGACCGAGCCGAGGAGACCTCCGGAGAGCGCGATCACGGTGACCCCGACCGCGCGTGAGGGGGCGGGCGCTTCCCGGCGCACCATGCCGGCAAGAGCAGGCACCCAGGCGGCGGCAGCCGCCACGCCGAGCGAGAGCACGAGCATCCCCAGCGTCCACGCGGTCCACTTGGCCATGCCGACCACGTCTCCCAGCGACGAGTAGAGCACGGAGTACGAGCCGGTGGGTATCTGGAGATCGAGCGCGGGTGCGACCACAGCGACGGCCAGGGCGAGGGGCACAGCCCCGAACAGGAGCCTGAACCGCTTCGGCGCGCCACGGACACGACGAGCCAGCGCTTCGTGACCGACCACGGCCAGGAGGGTCGCCGCCGCGAGGGCGAGAGCCTGCGGCCTGACCGCGCAGAGCACCGCGAGCGTCACGAGCAGCAGGGCTTCGCGGCGCCGGCCGCCGTGTTCGAGCGCCGACGCCAGCAGGCAGGCGTAGGCGAGAACGAGTGGGTAGAAGAGGGACTCGGTCAGCGCGAGCCCGCTGTAGGCGCCCCACGGCGCGACAGCTGCGAGCGCCGCGACCGCCAGGCTCCACCCGGTCGTGGCGACCCGCCGGGCAAGGAGGTAGGCGGGGATCGCGGCGACCGCGAAGAGCACTGCGTTGAGCGACTTGGCCACGACCAGGGCCTCCACGCCGTCGCTCGCCGCCCGGTACACCGGGGCGAGCAGAAGAGGGTAGAGGAGGCTATGGCCGATCTCGAGTTCCTCGCGCACGGCAGGTGTCCCGGTGAAGGCCCAGCTCTTGGCGAGGCCGGTGTAGATCAGCTCGTCTCCCAACACGTAGGGCTCGGCAGATGCCCGACCGAGCGACAGGCGGCAGGCGCCGGCCGCCGCGACGATGCACGTGAGAGCGAGGAACGGTTGACGCGTGACGTGCGTGAAGAGCTCGAGCCGTAGCGTGCGAGCGACCAGCCGTCGGTACCGCTCCAGCCATCGGCGCCACGAAGGAAAGAGAGCCGACGCTACGACGAGCAGCGTGCCCGCCGCGGCGACCTCGACCATGACGAGCGGTGAGAGCTGGTCGAGACCGGCGCGAAGCACACGCCCGAACCAGTCGGCCGCGAAGGCAAGGCCTGTGGCGACAGCGGCGATCGTCGCCCCGGCGAACACCAGGGTGCTGCGGGACATGCGGGCGGACGAATGATCGCACGGCAAGGCGAGGGCACACGCCTGCGGCGTCGGATCACGCGCTGGATGCGCTGGGGTGCCAGCGCGGCCGGTACCCGTTTCCGAGCGCCAGGAGCACGGTCGGCGGCGTCAGCACCCACGCCGGGCCGCGGCCGGGGCGCTGCCCGGTCGCCTCGTACCCGCCGAACGACCAGCGCAGCAGGCGATCACCGGCAACAGCCGCAAAGCCGTCGTCGAGTCGAACCATCGCACCGTCCGGCAGGCTGTCCCATTCACGCGGATGCGCCCCCCGCCGGCGTTCCTCGTGCAGGAGGAGGTCGAGCGCGCCTGCCCGCGGCGGGGGCGAGAGAGCGCTGCCGGCGGCGACGGCCGCCGCGAAGGCGACTGCGTCCCGGCGCCGGCACTCGTAGCAGGGGCGATGCCCGGCGGCGAGCGCGGTGACCTCGTCCAGGAAGAAGAGGTGGGTGTACCCGAGGCCCCAGACCTCGGCGTGCCACCCCTTGAACGCGAGCTCGCACGCGATCCAGGCGCGTGACACGTGCCGGCGCCTGCCGAGCAGCGTCTTGGCCACGGGGTCGTGGAAGCGGCCGCCGCGATTCCCGAGCAGCGTCCCGCGTTGCGCGGTCGCCACGAGCTCGCCGTCGGGCGCGACGCGGTTCTGCAAGGGGCTCACCCCACCGGCGCTCCCTCCCGGGTTACGGCTGCTGGCCGAGGCTGGCGAGGAACTGGCGGGCCGCCGTCTCGAACCGGGCGACGTCGCCGTACGGACGCGCGACGAGCATCGCCCCCTCGAGCACGCTGATGATCGCCTGCGCCGCCTGGCCGGGCGTTCCCGGGAGGCTCAGCTCGCCCGACCGGGCACCTGCTGCAACGACGTCCGCGAGCCACGCCTCGGTCCTGTCGAAGAAGGCGATGATCGCCTCCCGCATCGGCTTCGGCAATGTCTCGTAGTCGGCCGCCAGCATCCCGCACAGGCACATCCGGCCCTCGCGCAGGACGTCGGCGTAGATTCTGGCGAAGGCCTGCAGCTTGGCCGTCGCCTCCACCCCGTCGCTGTCGATCCGGGCCAGCGCGTCGAAGAAGCGCCCCGCATAGCGCTCGATCAGCGCCGTGCCGAGCTCCGCCTTACCGGCGAAGTGATAGTGAAGCGCCGCCTTGGTCACGCCGATCTCAGCGGCGACGTTCGCGTAGCTGAAGCCGTTGTACCCGCGTGTCTGTACGAGCCGCTCGGCGACGTCGAGGATTCGCGCGGGGGTGGCGTCCGCGCCGTCGATTGCGGTCCGGCTCATTTGCACATCGTCCCGAATCATGACATGCTGACCTACTAGTAAGTAGGGGAAGCTCTACGAGGGGAAGGAGAGTTCGATGGAGGCAAGGCACGAGACGGAGCACAAGAGCTTCGACGCTCCAGACGAGACGCGTGAGTTCCCGAACGGGGTCGCCGAGATCCTCAGGGTGGGAGGAGGCGAAGTGGGGCGCCTCGTCCTGCAGCCGGGTTGGCGCTGGTCCGACCATGTCAAGCCGATCGCGCAGACCGAGAGCTGTGAGGCACCGCATTTCCAGTATCACGTCAGCGGCAACCTGGCGATCCGGATGGACGACGGGAGCGAGTTCGTGGCCGGCCCCGGGGATATCACGTCGCTGCCCAGCGGCCACGATGCCTGGGTCGTCGGCGACGAGCCTGCAGTGGTCGTCGACTGGTACGGCGCCAGCACGTTCGCGAAGCGCGGCTGACCGGCGGCGCGAGGTGGCCCTGACCGCTGACCCGGACTCCGCCGCCGCGCTCGAGGCGAGGATCGGGAGCTACAACGCCGCGTGGAACGCACACGACCTCGAGGCGATCCTCGCGCACCACGCGCCGGGCATGGTCTTCGAGAACCACACGGCCGGAGAGCGTGCAGAGGGAGAAGCCGTGGGCGCCCACATCGCTCGGATCTTCGAGAACTGGCCGGATCTGGCGTTCCGGCAGCGTCGCCTCTACGTCCGCGACGGCCTCGTGGTCAGCGAGTGGACGGCGAGCGCCACGGACGGCGACGGGAGGCGTCTCGAGTGGGACGGCATCGACGTTTTCCCGTGCGAGCAGGGTCTGATCAAGCGCAAGGACGTCTATTCGAATTCGCATCGACCACGTGTCGTGTGACGACGACAGGAAAGGGGCGTGAGGCTATGGCCGCGTACACGATCAAACACATCGACGAGATGGAGCACCCCTGGCCGAACTGGATCCTTGCTCGCAAGGCGCTCGGCGTCGAGTCGTTCGGGCTCAACGTCGCCGAGCTGCAACCCGGCGAGCAGATCACCGAGCACGACGAGATCGACCGTGACCAGGAGGAGGTCTTCGTCACCCTCGGCGGCTCGCCGACGATGATCGTCGAAGGCACCGAGCACCCGATGCCCGAAGGGACATGCGTCCGCCTCGACCCCCAGCCGAAGCGGTACATCGTCAACAACGGAGCGACGACCGCGCGTGTGCTGATCATCTCGGCTCCGCGGACGAGCGGCTACCAGGCCATGGAGTGGGCGTAGCACCCGCTCGACGAAAGCAGAGCCCCCGCTCGCGCCTGACGTAGGCGGGTCGCGCGGTCGACGACGAGGCACACGCTCTCGACGCCGACCGCGTCCGTCTTCGCCGTCAGCTGCTGGTCTGCACCATCCGGATCTGGTTGCCGTAGGGGTCTCGGAAACCGGCGTCGATGCCGTAGGGGCGCTGGGTCGGCTCGTCGTTGAACTCGACGCCGCGAGCGCGGAGCTCCTCGAAGGTGGCCCGGCAGTCGTCGGTTGTGAAGAAGAGACCGCCGGTTGCACCCTTGGCCAGCAGCGAGCGCAGCTGCTCGGCGGTCTCGGCGTCGAAGACGGGCGGGCCGGGCACGGGCATCAGCACGATCGCGACGTCGGGCTGCCCTACAGGACCGACGGTGAGCCAGCGGAAGTTGCCCATCTCGGGGACGGTTACGTCGTCGCGGAGCTCCAGCCCGAGCGTGTCTGTGTAGAAGGCGAGCGCTTCCTCCTGGTCGTTGACCCACTGGTTGACGTGGGCGAGTTGCTTCAACATCTGCGCCTCCTCGATTGGTGATTCGTGCCGTTGAGAGCACGCTACGCCGAGCCGGGAGCTGTGTCTTCTCGAAACCTGCTCGATCGAGGACGGGCGTAGGCGGTGAGCATGCAGGTCGGGACCCGCGCCCGGTCTGCGGCCGGTGGGTGCGCGGCCCGATGGCCGGTCGGAGTGACCCCGTAGGCCCGCCCGAACGCGGTCGTAAACGACCCGACGCTGCGCAGGCCGACTTCGAAGCAGATCTCCGCGACCGAATGGTCCGTCGTACGCAGCAGCGCCGCCGCGCGTTCCAGGCGGCGGGTGAGCAGGTACTGGTGCGGCGTCTCGCCGAACGCGCGCCGAAACTCACGCGCGAAATGCGCCGGCGAGAGATGAGCCGCGCGCGCCATCGCGGGCACATCCAGCGGCTCCCGGTAGCGGGCGTCGATCAGATCCTTCGCCCGAAGCAGGTACCTCGTGCGGTGAGCGATCGCCATCGGGGCCAGCGTACGCCTACGCAGGAGCGCACATGCGTGCCAGCCCAGGTGGGGCGCCTTCCGCCCCATGCCCCCGACAAGAATCGAAGTTGTGCACGCGGTTTGGGAAACAGAAGGAACGCGGTTGGGGAGACGTCGTCGATCGTGTCATGCTTGCCACGTTGCGCTGGATGTCCTGCAGTACGCCTGAGAGGAGCCGCGATGAGCGAGGCACGCGAGGGGCTTCCGGTCGTCGTTCTCATCGGAACGCTGGACACCAAGGGTCGCGAGTACGCGTTTCTGCGCGACCGCATCCGGGCACGCGGCGTCGATGTGCTGCTGATCGACGCGGGCATCCTGGGCGAGCCGCTCACCCGGCCCGACATCCACCGCCAGGAGGTCGCCGCCGCCGCAGGTGCCGATGTGCAGGATCTCGCGGACGCGCGTGATCGTGCCGCGGCGATCGAGACGATGAGCCGCGGAGCTGCGGAGATCGTGCGTCGGCTCCACGCCGAGGGCCGACTCGACGCGATCGGGGCGCTCGGCGGAACCGGCGGAACGACGATCGCCACCCACGCGATGCGTGCGCTGCCCATCGGCGTGCCGAAGCTGATGGTCTCGACCGTCGCCTCGGGCGACACGGGTCCCTACGTCGGCACGACGGACCTGACCATGATGCACTCGGTCGTCGACGTCGCCGGCATCAACCGGATCTCGTCCCGCATCTTCGCCAATGCGGCCCGCGCCCTCGCAGGGATGGCTGCGGGGACCGAGCCCTCTCCCGACGACGAGAAGCCGCTGATCGTGACGTCGATGTGGGGCGTCACCACTCCGTGTGTGACCGCCGCCCGCGAGCGGCTCGAGGAGCTCGGCTACGACGTGCTCGTCTTCCACCAGGTCGGCACCGGCGGCAGGTCGATGGAGGCGTTGATCGCGACGGGCCTCGTCGTCGGTGTCCTGGACGTGACCACGACAGAGCTCGTCGACGAGCTTGCCGGCGGGATCTGGCCATCCGGCCCGGAGCGGCTCGTCACGGCCGGGCGTCTGGGCATCCCTCAGGTCGTCTCGCTCGGCGCCCTCGACGTGATCGTCATCTCGTCCACCGGCCTCCCGGATCCGCTACCGGCGCGCTTCGGGGGCCGACCGATCTATCTCCACGACGAGACCCTGGCCGCCACGCGCGCGACCCCGGAGGAGTGCCGCGAGGTCGCGGGCGTGATCGCGCGCAAGTTGAATGGCGCAACAGGAGCGACCGTTTTGTTTGTGCCGCTACGAGGCCTCTCGCTCCTCAGCACGGCGGGACAGGTGCTCCACGACTCAGAAGGGGACGAGGCGCTCGTCTCCGCGTTGCGCGAGCTCGTCGACAGGTCGAAGGTCGAGCTGCACGAGGTCGATACCGACGTCAACGATCCGCGCTTCGCGCTCGTGATGGCGGAACGCCTGCACGAGCTCATCACGGGCTGAAGCTATGACGGCGCCGATGACGACCCTGATCGGGCGTGAGCAGAGCGTGGCCGAGGCCGTGTCCCTCCTGCGCCGGCACGACGTCCGGCTGCTGACGATCACCGGTCCGGGCGGGATCGGCAAGACCCGGCTCGTCCATGCGGTCGCGTCGGCGACGGCGGACGACTTCGCAGACGGCTTCGTCTTCGTTCCACTCCAGTCGATCCGAGATCCAGACCACGTGATCGGCACCATCGCGCGGTCGCTCGGGCTCTTCGACGGCGAGGGAGACCTCGGGAGGCGCCTCGTCGCGCACATCGAAGGCCGCCAGCTGCTGCTCGTCGTCGACAACTTCGAGCAGGTCGTCGACGCGGCCCCCGCGCTGGCGGCGATCGTCGCCGCGAGCCCCAGCCTGAAGGTCGCCGCCACCAGCCGAATGCGGTTGCGGGTGAACGGCGAGCAAGAGCTACCCCTCCAGCCGCTCACACGCGACGACGCCGTGAGCCTGTTCCTGGAACGGGCGCGCGCTGTGCGCCCGGATCTCCAGCCGGACGAGGGCGACCTGGCTGCGGTCGCCGAGATCTGCGGCCACCTCGACGACCTGCCTCTCGCGATCGAGCTGGCCGCGACGCGGGTCAAGGTCCTGTCCCCGATGACGATGCTCGCTCGGATGGAGCGCCGCCTCGAGCTTCTCACCTCGGGGTCGCGGGATGCGCCCTCCCGGCATCGAGCGCTGCGTGACACGATCGGTTGGAGCGTCGATCTCCTCGACGAGGACGAGAAGGCGCTCTTCCGACGCCTTTCCGTCTTCGCCGGAGGCTGCGCGATCGATGCGGTCGAGGAGGTGTGCGGCGGAGATCTCGATGCCCTTGGCTCGCTCGTCGACAAGAGCCTCATGCGCGCCGACGGTGAGCGTTTCGGCATGCTCGAGACCATCCGCGAGTATGCGGGCGAGCTGCTCGACTCGAGCGCCGAGGCGGTGGACATCCGGCGAGCCCATGCGGCGTATTTCCTGCGGTTCGCCCAGGCGGCCGCTGCAGGCTTGGCCGGCTCCGACCAGGCGAAGTGGCGGACGACCCTTGGGACAGACCACGACAACCTCCGCGCCGCGCTGCACTTCTCACTCGACGGGGGAGACCCGGAGACGGCTCTGCAGCTCTGTGCGGTCCTGTGGCGCTTCTGGTTCGAGCGGGGCTACCTGAGTGAGGGCCGCCTGTGGCTCGACGAGGCGATCGCCACCTCGTCAGAACTGTCCCTGGCCCGCGCTCGCGTCCTGAGCGGCAACGGCGTCCTCGCGCACTACCAGGGTGACTACGCTCGTTCGGAGCAGCTCTGCCAGGAGGCACTCGAGCTCTCCGTCTCAGTCGCCGACGCGAGGGGCGTCGCAGAGGCGCAGACGGGTATTGCGCTGGTGCGGAGAGCTCGCGGCGACTACTCGGAGGCGGAGTCGCTCTTCCACGATGCCCTCGCGGGGTACGAGGCCATCGGTGACGAGGCGGGCATTGCGCGCGCGCTCGACCGGCTCGCGATCCACTTCGTGGTGACAGGAGACGACGACCAGGCCCGGACGCTCTTCGAGCGCAGCCTCGGGCTGTTCCGCCGGCTCGGCGACGGCCATGGCGTCGCGCTGTCGCTGTACGGCCTCGCAGTCGTCCGGCCGGCAGGTGCACACAGGGACGCACGGGCGCGGGCTGTGGAGAGCCTCGACATCCTGCGTGCAGTCGGAGACCGCCGCACGTTTGCGAAGGTGCTCTGGAACCTGGCGGAGATCGACGCTGACCTCGGCGATCCCGACGCGGCCGCGGCGCAGTTCGAGGAGTCGTTGACGCTCTTCGTCGAGTTCGGCGACCGCTGGTTCTCCCTACTCGTGCTCGAGTCGGCAGCCTTCCTGGCCGCTGCGACGGGCGATGCCGAGCGAGCCGTCCGCCTCCTGGGCGCCGCCGACACCGTCCTGGGGGCGATCGGCGTGCCGCTCCTGGCTCGCTTTCGTGCTCGCCACGACCACGTGCTCGCCGAGGCGGGCAGCATCCTGGGGAGCGGCCGCTTCGAGGCCGCGTGGGACGAGGGCAGGCGGCTGCCGCTCAGCGCGACGGTCGAGCTCGTGGGGGCGGTGCGCGCACGAGCGGATTTCGAGGGCCCTGTCGATCTGACCACGCGCGAGCTCGAGGTGCTCGCGCTGGTTGCCGAAGGTCGCACCGATGCGGACGTGGCGGAACGGCTCGTCGTGAGCCTGCGCACGGTGCACGCGCACCTGCGCTCCGTCTACCGCAAGCTCGACGTCCACACCCGCAGCGCCGCCACCCGCTACGCGCTCGAGCACGGCCTCGCGGCCCGGACGCCGAACGCGCGAGGATAGGCACAGCAGTTAGGCAGTCCTGCCGATGTCGAATGCTCCGGGTCGCCCTACCGTCGGGTCATGCAGTTCGACGACGCGATCGCAACCCGACGGAGGCAACCATGAGCAGTACGATCATCAGCGACACGGCCACGCACCGGTACGGCTATCCGCCCCAGACCATGTTCGCCGCCACCCGCGTGTGCGCCGAGCGGCGGGCACGCGAGACGGCCGCCGCGGCGGCAGCCACGGCGCCGCGCCCGGGTGAGAGGATGTTGCGCCGGCTCGCGACGCGTCTCCGCGCATCGTCGTCGTAGGGCCTCGCCGGCGACACGAAGACCTCGGATGCCCCCGGCCGGAATCGAACCAGCGCACGCGGTTTAGGAAACCGCTGCTCTATCCACTGAGCTACGGGGGCGTCCGGTGCAGGGTAGCGCCGACAAAGGCCGCTCCAGCGACCCGCGGTCGATCCCGGCGGCCGGCGCCTGGCCTCGTTGGAGTCGAGGGCGGCAGCAACCCGACGGAGGTGTCCGCGCCTTGCCCGAGGCGCCCGGGCACGGAGCGCCGAGCCGTCCGCGGCAGAGCTGGTAGGAGATACTGCGCGGCGTGGACGGGTTGACGCGCCTCGGGGTGCAGGAGCTACTCGAGCACTTCAGGACGCGGCGGGTCTCCCCCGTCGAGCTGCTCGACGCGGTGGGCCGCCGTATCGAGGACGTCGAGCGACGTGTCGGCGGTTTCGTCACCCTCTGTCTCGACCGGGCCAGTGCCGAGGCCAAGACGGCCGAGGTCGCCTGGCAGAACGGCACCGCTCGAGCGCTGGAAGGAATCCCCTTCGGCGCCAAGGATCTCTTCGACTCGGCCGGCGTGCGGACGACCTACGGCTCGCCGATGTTCGATGATCATGTTCCGACGCGCGATGCGGAGGCGCTGCGCCGCGCCCGGGCGGCCGGGGCGATCCTCGTCGGCAAGACGCAGACGCACGAGTTCGCGTGGGGGATCACGTCGGTCAACGAGAAGCTCGGAACGGCCCACAACCCCTGGGCGCTCGATCGGGTGACGGGAGGATCGAGCGGGGGCTCGGCAGCCGCTCTGGCCGCGGACGAGGTACCGCTCACGATCGGCAGCGACACCGGCGGCTCGATTCGCGTCCCAGCGGCGTTCTGCGGCATCACGGGTCTGAAGCCGACGTTCGGTCGTATCAGCGGGCAGGGAGCGTGGCCCTTGGCCGCGTCGCTCGACCATCCGGGGCCGATGGCGCGGACGCCTGCGGACGCGGCGCTTCTGCTCTCGGTGCTTGCGGGGCTCGATCCCGACGATCCGGCAACCACCGACGAGCCCCTCGGCGACATCGAAGGCGGGCTCGGGCTCGGCGTGCGCGGCCTCACCGTAGCCCTCTGTCCCGAGCTCCACCTGATCCCCCTCGCGCCCGACGTCCGTGCCGTCTACGACGAGACGGTCACGGCACTCGAGGCGGCCGGTGCACGTCTGGTGGTGGTCGAGCTCCCCGAGGCGGAGCTGATCTTCCCGGCGTTCGGGATCATCCAGAGGGCGGAGGCGCTCGATACCCACCGCGCTGCCGGCCTCTACCCCGCACGTCGCTCCGAGTACGGCGGCGACGTGCTCGGCCGTCTCGATGCGGCAACCGAGGTGACGGTCGAGCAGTACCTTCGTGCGAACGCCGACCGGCGACGCGTCCGCGCGGGGTTCGCCCGGCTCTTCCGAGCCTGCGACGTTCTCCTTACCCCCGTGAGTGCCGGGTCGCCAGTGCCGATCGGTGCGGAGACGGTTGTCCACCTCGGGCACGAGCTGACCTTCCGCGAGCTGGTGATGACATACACGACGCCCCAGGACCTCGTCGGCCTGCCGGCCTGTGCCGTCCGGGCGGGGTTCGACGCACACAGCCTTCCGGTCGGACTTCAGTTCACGGCAGCCCCCTGGCAGGAGCAGCTCTGCCTGCGCGCCGCCCAGGGCCTGTTCGACGCGACGCCGGACGTGCAGTCGCGCCGGCCCGATCCGTGAGCCGAGGGATCTGTGAGCCGAAGCCGCCGGCTCGTGCTCGGCGTTTGCGTCGGCGCCCCAGAAGCCGGCTCCGGCGGAGATATACGCTATAACGCAGCACCGCGAGAGCGGGGGACTCTGGGATGGAACCAGCTCGCAACGACACCATTCAACGCGTCAGCCTGGTCGACAACGTGACCGAGCGGCTTCGCCACGACCTGCTCGCCGGCGAGATCAAACCGGGTGAACGGATCAAGGTCGCCGAGCTCGAGAAGCGCTTCGGGGTCAGCCACATCCCGATCCGCGAAGCGGTCCGGCGTCTCGAGTCCGAAGGGCTGATCGTGGCCATGCCCCAGCGAGCCGCCGTCGCCGCCGGTGTCGATCTCGACGACCTGGCCGGGCTGTACGACCTCCGCCGGATCATCGAATGCGACGTCATTCGCCGGTCGGCCGCGACGATGACCGATGCGCAGATCGACACGGTGAGGAACGCTCTCGAGCGGCTCGAGACAGTCGCCGACGACCACGACTCCTCGCTGTTCTGGGATCTCCATCGTGACTTCCACTGGGCGCTGCTCGAACCGGGGGCCACGGCCTGGATCCAGCGTGTGCTCGACCAGATCTGGCTGGCGTCGCAGCGCTACGTGCGCCTTTTTGTGACCAAGACGGTGGAGGACGCGATGCGCGACCACCGCCTGCTCTACGACCTCTGCGGGCAACGGGACGGCGCCGGCGCCGCGGAGCTGCTCCGTCGCCATCTCGACCGCACGGAGCTCACCGTCCGACAAGCATTTGTCCCCACCGACGAACCCGAGAGCGAGGCCTAGAGCGAATGCGCGCAGCGATCGTCTCCGAGCACAAAGCACAACCGTCCCTGGGCGAACGGCCCGCGCCGCTCGCCGCCGAGGGAAGGGCCATTGTGCAGTTGCGGGCCGCGGCCCTCAATCCCGCCGACGTCGCGATCGCCTCCGGCCTGTTTCCGGCCGGCAGCCCGCCGCTGCCCTACGTGCCCGGAGTCGAGGGCGTCGGCACCGTCCTCGAGAGCGGCCGCTTCGCCGCTGGGACGCGAGTCTGGGCCTCCGGCCGGGGGCTCGGAGTGGCCGCGGACGGCACCTTTGCGGAGCAGTTCTCAGCCGCGGACGAGGTCCTGGTCGAGGTTCCGGCTGCCGCGGACGACGTCGTGGCCGCAGCGGTGGGCGTCGCGGGGCTGGCCGGCTGGTTGCCCCTTGCCTGGCTTGCGCCGGTGCGCGCGGGCGAGACGGTTCTCGTGCTCGGGGCCACGGGGAATGTCGGAGCGGTCGCGATCCAGGCGGCGAAGCTCCTGGGAGCCGGGAAGGTCGTCGCCGTCGGCCGCGACGAGAACCGCCTCGCACGCCTCGGCGAGCTGGGCGCCGACGACGCAGTGGCTCTCGGCGGCGACGACTTCCGCGAGCGGCTCGCCGCTGCCGTCGCGGGGTCGCCTCCGACGCTCGTCCTGGACGCACTGTGGGGTGAGCCGCTCGAGGCAGCGCTCGCGGTTGCCGCGCCCGGCGCGCGTATCGCGCACGTGGGCCAGTCGGCCGGGCCGACCGCCACGGTCGTCTCCGGCCTCGTCCGCGGGAAGCAGCTCCAGATCCTGGGGTACACGAATTTCGCCGTTCCGCTGGATGCGGTCGAGAAGGGGTACACCGACCTCGTCGCGCACGCGGTCGCGGGGCGCCTGCAACTGGATATCGAAACCGTGCCGCTCGACCGGTTCACGGAGGCGTGGGCGCGTCAGACGCAGGGACCGGACACCAAGCTCGTGCTCGTCCCTTGAGCCGCGGGACGCTATAACCTATATCCTCCCGCTCTTCACATCCGCCGACAGGGGGCCTTTGGCCGTTCAGCCTGTGATCTTGCCGAAGCTCGGTGCGTACACGGAGGATGTGCTCCTCGCCGCGTGGCACGCCGATGAGGGCGCCCAGGTGGTCGCCGGCACGGTCGTCCTCGAGATGGAGACGGACAAGACCACCGCCGACGTCGCCGCAGAGTGCTCCGGATGGCTCCATCGCCTGGTGGCCGCCGGCGAGAAGGTACCCATCGGCACCCAGGTCGGGCTCGTCGCCGGGTCGCGTGACGAGTACGACGAGCTGCTCGTCAAGGGCGGGGAAGGGTCACGCGACGCGACCGTCGGAGCGAGCGAAGAGGAAGCGCATCCCTTCCTCGGGTACGTCAGCGCCGGTGGCGGCGACGCGATAGCGGGCGCTTCGAGAGTTGTTCAGCCCGTGGTCACCGACCCGTCGCCGGAGCGCCGTTCACCCGCCGTCTCACCGCGTGCACGCGCGTTGCTCACGCGTCTCGGGCTGCCGCTCGACGTCGCCCTCGAGATCACCGGCTCCGGCCCCGGGGGGCGCATCACCGACGACGACGTGGCCAGCTGGCACGAGGCCCGGTCTCCGGGCACCAGCGCCCCGGTTCCGACAGGCCTCACGGTGCACCGGACGATTCCCCTGCGTGGCCGGCGAGGGACGATCGCCAACCGCATGGTTTCGAGCCTGCAAACGGCGGCCCAGCTCACCTCGGTCGTCGAGATCGATGTCGAGCCGCTCGTCGCGCTCCGGACGCAAACCAACGAGCGGGGCGCCAGCCCGCGCCTCGGCATCACCTCGATCGTGGTGCACCTCGTCGCCCACGCGCTTCGCGAGCACCCGCTGCTCAACGCACGCGTCACCGAGACAGACGTGGAGCTGATCTCGGAGATCAACGTCGCTGTCGCCGTGGACACGCCCGACGGACTCGTCGCACCGGTCGTCGTGGGCGCCGACCACCTCTCGCTCACCGAGATCAACGAGCGGATCGTCGACCTGGCCACCCGGGCGCGGGACGGATCGCTCGCGCCGGACGAGATGTCGAGCGGAACGTTCACCGTCTCCAACGGGGGCATCCACCCGGTGGACATCACGACCGCCATCCTCAACCCCCCGCAAACCGGGATCCTCTGGATCGGCCGGATACGTCAACGGCCTGTCGTTGTGGCGGAGGGGACGATCGCCGCCCGGCCGACCCTCCAGGCCTGTCTGACGTTCGATCATCGCGCGGTCGACGGAGGACCTGCCGCAGCGTTTCTGGGAACGTTCGAGGCCCTGGTCACCGCTCTCCCGGAGCTACCCGCATGACGGATCTCCCCGGAGACGGCGTGTCCATCGCTCCCCAGACGTTGCTCGAGCTGCAGCGGACGATGCTCACGATCCGGCTCTTCGAGCAGCGGGTCGCGCGAGAGTTCCGTACGGGCGAGATCCCGGGGTTCGTGCACATGTACGTCGGTCAGGAGGCGGTCGCAGCCGGTGTGTGCGCCAACCTCGACGACGACGACTACGTCACGAGCACCCATCGTGGCCACGGTCACTGCATCGCCAAGGGCTGTGCGCTCGGGCCGATGATGGCCGAGATCTACGGTCGCGTCGACGGGCTCTGCAAGGGGCGCGGCGGCTCCATGCACATCGCCGACTTCTCGCGCGGCATGCTCGGGGCGAACGCGATCGTGGGAGGCGGGATCGCGCTCGCGACGGGGGCTGGGCTTGCTGCCAGCGTCCGCGGGAGCAGGCAGGTTGCGGTGGCGTTCTTCGGGGACGGTGCCGCCAACCAGGGTGTGCTCCACGAGAGCCTCAATCTGGCAGCGATCTGGAAGCTGCCCGTCGTCTTCGTCTGCGAGAACAACGGGTTCGCCGAGTCCACGCCCGCCTCGTACGCCACCAGCGTGCCCGACGTCGCCTCGCGCGCCGCCGGGTATGGGATCCCCGGGGTCGTCGCAGACGGCTCCGACGTCCTCGATGTCCACGCGGCGGCAAGCCGCGCGGTCGGGCGTGCCCGGGCCGGGGACGGCCCTACGCTGCTCGAGGTCAAGACGTACCGGTTCATGGGGCACTTCGAGGGGGATCCCGAGCGTTATCGCGACGACGACGAGCGCGCCGCGCTCCGTGGCCGCGACGCGATCGCTGCTCTCCACCGGCACCTCGTCGAAGGCGGTCACGCCACCGAGGAGGCCCTCGGGCTCATGCAGGCCGAGATCGAGGAGGCGATTGCCGCCGCCGTCGAGTTCGCCCGAGCCAGTCCCTTCCCCGACCCGGCGGAGTTGGAGCGGTTCGTCTACCCCGAGCCGCTGAGCCGAGAGGGAGTCGCCTGATCGTGGCGACGGCGGAGCGCACCCTGTCCCTGGTCAACGCCGTCGGCGAGGCGATGCGGCAGGCGATGGAGGCCGACCCCTCCGTGATCGTCCTGGGCGAGGACGTCGCCGGTGGCGCGGGCCGCGGCGGAGACAAGGAGAACGCGATGGGCGGCTCGTTCGGGGCCACCAAGAGCCTCTACCCGCTGTTCGGCGCCAACCGCGTCAGAGACACGCCGATCTCGGAGGCGGGGTTTGTCGGCGCCGCTGTCGGTGCCGCCGCTGCGGGCCTCCGGCCGATCGTCGACGCGATGTGGGCCGACTTCACCGGGCTCGCCTTCGACCAGATCTACAACCAGGCCGGGAAGATGTCCTACATGTTCGGCGGGCAGGCCCGCCTGCCGCTGACCATTCGCGTCGCGATGGGCTCCGGCCTCAGTGCCGCCGCTCAGCACTCGGGAACCCTGTACTCGATCTTCACCCACCTACCCGGGGTCAAGGTCGTCGTCCCGTCGACTCCGTACGACGCGAAGGGCTTGCTACTCGAGTCGATCTTCGACGACAGCCCGGTGCTGTTCTTCGAGCACCTCAAGCTCTACGTCGCGCAGGGCCCCGTGCCCGAGGAGCCGTACAGGATCCCGCTCGGCGTGGCGGAGATCAGACGGGCCGGAACCGACCTCACGATCGTCGCGATCGCGGCGATGGTGGGCCGGGCGCTCGAGGCGGCCGAGCTCCTCGCCACGGAAGGCGTGGACATCGAGGTGATCGACCCGCGGACACTCTCGCCGCTCGACGAGGCCACGATCATCACCTCGGTCGAGAAGACCGGGGCGCTCGTGGTCGTCGACGAGAGCCCGCCCCGGTGCAGCGTCGCCTCCGAGATCGCCGCGCTCGTCTCCGAGAAGGCGTTCGACTCCCTGAACGCACCGGTGCGGCGGGTCACCGCCCCGCACGCGCCCGTCCCCTTCACTCCGTCACTCGAGGGCGCGTACGCCCCGACGGTGGAGTCCATCGTGGCCGCGGTGCGGAGCGTGGCGTGACCGTGGCCGCCCTACCCTCCCACCCCATGCTCGGGCCGAAAGGAAGCACGCATGGCTGAACAACAGGTCGTCGTCGGCTCCCTGGACATCCACGTCGAGGTCGTGGGAGAGGGGATTCCGATCGTGCTCCTGCACGGTCTTGGACTGACCGGTGCCCTCTGGAACCGCGTCCGAGACGGGTTCGGGCCGGGCTACCAGCTGATCCTCGTCGACCTACGCGCCGCCGGGGCGACGCGCGAGATCGAGTCGGACGAGTTGTCGCTGAAGCGCTGGAGCGACGACCTCGCCGGTCTGCTCGCGGCGCTCGACGTCGAGCGCCCGGTCCTGGTCGGGCACACGCTGGGTGCAAGCATCGCGCTCAAGTACGCCCTCGAGCTGCCGGACGACGTACGTGGGCTCGCGCTGATCGGAGCCGACGCGACGCTCTCCAACCTCGCGCCGAGGATGCTCCTCTCTGCGGAGCGCATCGAGAGCATCGGGCTCGAGGCATGGGTGGAGGAGCACTGGTCGAAGAACCCGCCGTTCTCGTCCGTGTCCCTCGCGCGCACCCCGGAGATCCTCGACGAATACCGCGCGCTCGTGCTCGGGAACGATCCGGTCGACTACGTTCGCCAGTGTCGTGCGATCGCCGGTGCCGAAGATCTCTCGGACCGGCTCGGCGAGATCGAGCAGCCCGCGCTCGTGCTGATCGGGGCCCTTGACGATCGAACGCTTCCCGAGCACGGGCGCGAGCTGGCGGCGAGGCTCGGCAGCGCTCGCGTCGTCGAGCTGCAGGACGTGGGTCACACGCTTCCGCTCGAGGCGCCGGCCGAGGTGGCGGCCGCTGTGAGGGCGTTCCTCGAGGACATCGCCAGGCCGGGTTGTGGCGTCCTGCGCGCGGACACGACGGAGCGGAACTCCAGGGAGGGCCCTTTCGGGCACCTGGACGTCCGCTGGGTCGTCGGCCCCCAAACCGGCGCGAGCCTCATCGCGTTCGGACAGTCGACGTATCCGCACGGGGCAACGCACGAGAACCACTACCACCCGCACGCCGAGGAGGTGGTGATGGTGGTCAGTGGGCGAGGGACGCAGATCGTCGGCGGCGACGCGCTCGACGTCGGCCCCGGTGACATCTGCTTCATCCCCCGTGAGACGCCGCACCGCATCACGGGTACCTCTACGGAAGATCTTGTGATCCTCTGGGCCTTCGGGGGGGCCGCGAGCATCGAGCAGGCGGGCTACGTCCCGCTACCGGACTGAGAACTCGATCGAGACGAGCGAGCAGGAAAGGAGTCGACATGACCCAGGTCCGAACCGATCCACTGACACCCGAGGAGATCGCGCTGTACCGCGAGCAGGGGTACCTCTTCCCGATCCGGGTGCTCGACGACGAGCAGGTCGAAGAGGCGCGGGCCGCGCTCGAAGACCATCTCGAGGGACGGCGCGAATCTCAGACGTATGAGCTGACCGATCCGATCGTCGAACACGACAAGGGTACGGCGACCGTGGGGGCGGGCGTGGTCACCGACGAGCGGAAGAAACCGCACTCGGTGCCGTTCCTCTTCAACCTCTGGGAGCGCGACGAGCGTTTCCAGAAGATCGTCAGCAACCCGGTGATCGCCGGCATGGCACGGCAGCTGCTCGGGAGCCAGGACGTGGTCTTGATGGAAGACGGAGCGGTGGTGAAGAAGCCGCTGGTCGGCGGCCGGCTCGCCTGGCATCAGGACTACGCCTACTGGCCGCTGGCCACTCCCGACGCAGTGACCTGCTGGATCGCCCTCGACGACGTGAGCGCCGAGAACGGCGGTATGCAGGTCGCGGTCGGCTCGCACAAGCTGGGGGAGAGGCTCCCTGTGGAGTTCGGCGACGGGAGCTCGTTCATGCACTCCGAGCGTCCAGGCCTGGAGGAGGTCGTCGAACCTGCCGAAGCCGGCCTCGACGTCGCTGGATACGAGCTGAAGGCCGGAGAGTGCGGCTTCCACCATGCACTGATCTGGCATGCCTCCGGGCCCAACACGAGCCCGAACCCCCGCCGCGGATTCATCCCTCGCTACGTCGCCGGCGGGACGCAGTGGCTGGGAGCACAGCGGTTCCCCTACAACTACACGGACGAGGAGCTTGAGTGCGCCCCGGGTGAGCCGATTCACGGGCCCCACTTCCCTCGCATCGAGACAGCGTTCTGACGCATCGGTCGCAGCACGGACCGTCGCAGCGGCGGTGCGGCAGCCTTTCCCTCCTGGGCTGCCGCACTCGCCGCGGTGTTCCCGGCCGGCAGGCGTGACGGCTCGCCTGCGGGCTAGTGCGGCGTCTCACAACGATTCACAGGGAATAATCGTCGTTGTGAGCCGCCGCACCAGATGCTTGCTGCACGTTGTCGGCCGCCATACGGCCGACAACGTGATCCTGAAGAGGGCGCACTCTCTCACCGAGTTTCCGGTGGAACATGGCGAGATGGCGCACTAGGTGATCGTGATTCGGCGCCAGAAGTCGGTGTAGGTCGTCACCTCGACGCCGCGCTGCTTCGCGTACTCGAGGAAGCCACGCAGCCAGCCGACACGACGCTCGTCCGAGGCGAGCATCACCCAGTCGTGGAAGCACGCGCCGTAGACCAAGTCGTTGTCGGCGACCTCGTCGACCGCCCCCTTGAGCGCCTCCAGGTAGGCGGGCCCGGTGTCGTAGCCGTGCTGGTCGAACCAGACCACGTCGAGCCAGAACTGGAACGGCAACTCGAGGACGTCCGGAAAGCCCTCCTCGGCGTAGGTGAACGGCTGCACCCACGGCGTCGGATTGGCATTGTCCTCGTTGCGACCCCACGAGGTGATGTAGCGCAGGCCCGCCTCGCGGACGATTGCGAGCAGGTCGGGACGGTCGCGTAGACCGCGGTGGTAGCCGAACGGCGTGCGCAGGCCGACGCACTCCGTTCCTACGTGCTCGCGCAGCAGATACGAGGTGAACCGGAGCTCCTCGACGAGGGCCTCGCGCGGTGCCGCGGGGATGGTCCCGACCAACCCCGGCGCCGGCGAGTACACGATGTCCTTGAAGGGGACGTGGCTGAACGTGTGTTGCTGCACGTCGAACAGCCCGCTGACGTGAGCGGCCCGTACCGGCTCCAGGGCGTGCAGGAGCGTCCGGCCACAGACGAACAGCGTCCCGGGCACCCCGGCTTCGGCGTGGATCTCCGTCAGGAGCTGCAGCGCCTTTCCGCACGACTCGGCGTCGAGGGCCAATTCGTAGAGGGGGAAGTTCGGGCTCTCCGTGAACAGCGAGAGCGCCTCGCCTACCGCCGCCGTCTCGGTGTCGTATCCCACAAGAATCGTCCCCAATGCCTCGCTCCTCTCTCGTTGCGTCCCCGCGGCCTACCGGGCCAGGAGGCCACCATCGACCGCATAGGATGCGCCGGTCACGAACGACGCGTCGTCGGAGGCGAGGAACGAGACCACGGCGGCGACCTCCTCGGGCCGGCCCAGTCGTCCCAGAGGATGCGCGGCGACCACCTCGCGCTCGGCGGCGACCGGTTCGGGGTGGCTGTCGACGTACACGCGAAACTGCTCGGTCTCGATGAAACCCGGTGCGACGCAGTTGACGCGAACGCCGTGCCGGGCGTAGTCGAGCGCCATCTGCCGGGTGAGGGCGTGGACGGCGCCCTTCGACGCGCAGTAGGCGGCGTCGTTCTCGAAGCCCACGCTGGCGGCGACCGAGCCGATATTGACAATCGCACCGCCGCCGCGGGCGATCATCACCGGCACCGCGTGCTTGGCGCACGTGAAGATCCCCCAGAGGTTCGTGTCCAGCACCTGGTCGTACTCCTGGCGCGTGGTCTCCGTCACCGAGCGCAGGAGCCCGACGCCGGCGTTGTTGCACAGGATGTCGACGCCGCCGTAGTGCTCGACCGCCGTCGCCACAAGGCGCTCGGCCGCCTCGTCGTCTCGAACGTCGGCGGGCACGAAGAGGACGTCATGACCCTGGTTCGCCAGCGTGCGAGCGAGCTCGTCGCCCTCGGCAACGCCTCGCTGGGAGGCCACAACGGAAGCGCTCTCCGCGGCCAGGCGTTCGACGATCGCTCGCCCGATGCCCCGCCCGGCACCGGTCACGATCGCCACCTTGCCGGCCAGTCGGCTGGATGCTTGAACCCCCACAGGTAATCTGGGATGATATGCCGATCTTCGGCGACGTTGCAACCCTGAGGAGACGGTCACGGCTTCGGATCCAGACACCTGGCGCGGTATCTACCCCGCGCTCTGCACCCCCTTCACCCCCGACGGCGCGGTGGATCGTGACGCCCTGCGCCGGGTCGTGCGTTTCGCGCTCGCGTGCGGGTCGCACGGCGTCGTCGCGTTCGGCCTGGCCGGTGAGGTACTCAAGCTCTCCGCGGACGAGCGCCGAGACCTCACCGATGTGATCCTCGACGAGGTCGCCGGTGCCGTTCCGGTCTTCGTCGGGGCCGGGGCACCCAGCGTCCGCGCCTCGATCGAGCTCGCCCAGCATGCAGAGCGCGCCGGGGCGGACTGCATCGTCCTGCCCGCGCCGATGGGCGGCTCGGTCGGTGACGTCGCCCTGGTCGAGTACTTCGCGACGATCGCCGCGTCGGTCTCCGTGCCGGTGATGATCCAGGATGCGCCGGCCTACCTCGGCGTCGGGCTCGGGCCCGAGCTCGTGAAGCGGGTCGGTGCCGCCGCGGAGAACGTCAGGCTGGTCAAGCTGGAGGCAGGCCCCGTGGAGATCGGGGAGTGGATCCTCGAGCTCGGCGCCGACTTCGCGATCTGGGGTGGCGACGGTGGCGTCTATCTCCTCGATTGTGTGCGCACGGGCGTCGCCGGGATCATCCCGGGTGGCGATCTGGTCGACCATCTGGTCCAGGTCTACGAAGCGGAGATCCGCGGTGAGTCGGACGTCGCGGACGATCTCTTCCGGCGCATCCTGCCGGTGCTCGTCTTCGAGATGCAGCACTCGATCGACCACTACAACGCCTGCGCCAAGCGTGTGCTGGTCAGGCGAGGGGTGCTCGAACACCCTGCTCTCCGGGCCCCCGCTGCAGTGTTCGGCGACGTGTCCGCGGGGCTCCTGGAACGTCATCTCGCGGCGGTGGACGCCGGCCCGGAGGTCACGCGTGGCGACTGAGCGCAGTCGCATGGCTGAGGGTCTGCAAGAGCCGCAGCGCCTCAGCAGTCAGCTTTCGGGCCTGCTCGCCGCCGAGATCGTCTCCGGGCGGGTCGGCGTGGGCGAGCCGTTTGCCTCGTCCGAGGAGATCGTGAGCCGTTTCGGGGTGAGCCGGACCGTGGCGCGTGAAACCGTGCAGGCGCTGGCCATGCTCGGGATGGTGAACGTGCAGCACGGCAAGCGAACCGAGGTCAGACCCGCCGAGGATTGGGACATTCTCAGCTCGGTCGTCCAGGAGGCTTTGCGCCGCGAGGGCCTGGCCGAACCGCTGCTGCGAGACCTCTACGAGTTCCGGCTGCTCATCGAGCCGCAAGCCGCGGGGTGGATGGCAGAATTCGCCGACCAGGCTGCCGTCGCGGCACTCGCCGCGCTTGCCGATCGCATGAAGCAGCTGGCGCACGACGACGGTGCACTGCAGGCAGTCATGGAGGCAGACCGAAGCTTCCACGCCCTGGTGGCGCGTGCCAGCGCAAACCAGGTGCTTGCCGCAGTCAGCCGCGACATCCGCGAGATCATCGCGACGCTGTGGGGCTTCTCGGCCGTGGATACCTCCGCAGCGGCGCAGGCCGCCGAGCACCATCAGCGCATCGCGGAGGCAGTTGCACGTCGTGACCGGGCAGCCGCTGCCGAGACGATGCGCGAGCATCTTCTCTGGGCGGCGCAGGCCGACCTGCACGGACTTGGCGAGCCGTATGGCCTACGGCCTCCATTCGGGACGACGGCCGGGTAGTGGCGCTCGTCATCGGCATCGACACGGGCGGGACGTTCACGGACATGGTCGTCCTCGACTCCGAGAACGGCAGCATCTCCTCGCTCAAGACGTCCTCGCTCCCGAGCTCGCCGGGCCAGGCGATCGTGAACGCTCTGGCCGAGGGGGCCGTGCTCCCTCGCGACATCGAGCGGTTCACCCACGGCACCACCGTCGGAACGAATGCGCTCATCGAGCGGACAGGCTGCAAGGTCGCTTTCGTCACGACGAGCGGTTTCGAGGACACACCGTTCATCCAACGGATCAACCGCAAAGTGCTCTACGACCTCCGTTGGACGAAGCCGACACCCCTGGTCGCGAGCCGCAGGCTCTGTCTCGGACTGGACGAGAGGCTCGACTCGAGCGGAGCCACGATCAGACCGGTCGACGACGACGAAGTGCGCCGCCTCTGCCAGACGATCAGAGAATCCGGGGCCGAGGCCGTCGCCGTATGTCTCCTCTTTTCCTACATCAGCACCGAGCACGAGGAGCGGGTCAAGCAGATCCTCGAGGAGGAGCTGGCCGGAATACCGATCTCGGTGTCCCACGAGGTCGCACCGATCTGGCGGGAGTACGAGCGGTCGTCGACCACGATCGCCGACGCCTACCTACGGCCGCTGCTCGGCACCTACGTACAAAGCCTCGACAACTCGCTGCGCGAGGCCGGCATGACACGTGAGTGGACGCTCATGAAGTCCAACGGCGGCGCGATGCTGTCGGAGGCTGCTGCCGACGCCCCGATCCAGACGGTGATGTCCGGCCCGGCCGGGGGGATGACTGCAACGGAGCACATCGCCCATGCCCTGGGCGAGCTCAACGTCCTCACACTCGACATGGGTGGCACGAGCGCCGACGTCGGCATCCTCGTCGACGGCAGGCAACGCCACACCACCGAGTATGAGATCGAATGGGGGCTCCCGGCCGCGGTACCGCTGATCGACATCAAGTCGGTCGGTGCCGGCGGCGGCTCCGTCGCATGGATCGACGCCGGCGGCTTCCTTCGTGTCGGGCCCCGCAGCGCGGGGGCCGTACCGGGTCCGATCTGCTACGGCCGCGGCGGTGACGAGGTCACGGTCACGGACGCGAACCTCCTGCTCGGGAGGCTCGATCCGGAGTACTTCCTCGCGGGGCGCATGCGCCTCGATCCCTCGTCGGTGAGCGATGGCCTGACCAGGCTCGGCGGCTCGATGGGACTGGACGCGCTCGAGCTCGCCGCCTCGATCGTCGAGATCGCGAACGAGAACATGGCCAGCGCCATCAACATGGTTTCACTGGAGCGGGGTCACGATCCACGTCGCTTCACGCTCTTTGCGTTTGGCGGGGCCGGTCCACTGCACGCCGCCGCGGTTGCCCGTTCGTTGCGCATTCCCCGCGTGCTGATCCCGATGTTTCCCGGGAATGCGTCGGCCTTGGGCATGTTGTTGGCTGACCTGCGCGTTGACAAAGTCTGGACGCAGGCGTTTCGCTCCAGCCAGGTGGACGCCAAGGCGGTGACCGCGCAGTTTGCTCGCATCCGGGAGGCGGCAGAAGCCGAGCTGCGGGAAGAAGGATTCACCGGGGTGCCGGATGTTTCCTTCGCGATCAGCATGCGCTATGCCGGGCAGAACTACGAGCACCTGGTGCCAATTGCTGCTGACACGCTGAGTGACGGCGTTCTGCACGCGGCCTACGCTGCATTTGAGGCGATCCACGCGGAGCATTACGGCTACGCGATAGCGGGAGAAGAGATCGAGTTGGTCGCGTTTCACGTTACCTTGCGCGGGCGTCGCCAGGCACCGCGGTTGGCGGCGGAATTGGGATGGAAAGCGCCGGAAAAAACTCTAGTCCGCGACGTGTATTACCGTGGAGTGGGAGAGGCAAGGACCGCCGTCTTTCGCCGCTATGCCCTGCCGGCGGGAACGTCGCTCACTGGGCCTTGCCTGATTGAAGAAGAAGGATCGACGACGCTGGTCGAGCCCGGGATGTCTGCGAAGGTGCTGCCTGACGGACAGCTTTTGATCGAAGTCGGTGTGGAGTAGGGATGATGGATGCGGCGCCTCAGATCGATCCGGTCACGCTGACGGTGATTGAGAACTTCCTGACTTCGACCTGCCGGGATATGGGCGTGACGATGATGAAGACGAGCTATTCGCCGATCTTCAACGAATCGCTCGATTTCTCTTGTGTCATCTTCAACCCACGAGGGGAGATGTTGGCACAGGCGGAGTTCTGCCCGTCCCAGATCGGCACGATCAAATTCACCGTCACCTGGACGCTGGACGAGCTCGGACTCGACGCGTTCAAACCAGGCGATGTCGTGCTCCACAATGACCCCTATCGCGGTTCAGGCCACGTCCCGGAGCACATGAGATCG
>JBJXGY010000121.1:0-14177 GCA_046160185.1 Gaiella sp.
GCCCGCGTTCTCGCGCGGGCACCACCTCATGCATGTGTGTGTGGCTAGTTGTCAACCCAGAACCACGCTGAGTAAGCGCTCCATGGGCCCCATGCGTTGTTGACGTTGTCTGCTCTCGCACGGACTCTGTAGCAGTACCTGTTGCTCGTGCCGTCAACCGCATCCGTGTCATCAATGGGTTGGTTGTTCTGATCGCTGTCATGCGAGGTGCCACCAGCTGCGTTAGTGCAGTTGGAGTCACTTCCAACGTTCGATCGCTCCCATTCGAACTGGTAATCGTCCGGGCTATTGGTGAACCCCATCGCGGAGGCCCTCAGACGATCACCATCGTCTGGGGTGGAATCGTCAGGAGACGAGATTGTAAGACTGCCGGGGAGTCCGCCCGCGACTATGACTGCGTTGGACGTTACCGGTGCGGACGTCCCTGCACTGTTGGTGGCAGTCACCACTGCCCGGAAGCAGGTGTTGTTCGATGCGCCTGTCTGCGGCTGAACGTTACTCGTGCCGTCGGCCTGATTGTCAGTCACGACGGGCGCATACGACAGCGAGCCGCAGTCGATCGAGCCGACGGATACTTGCGTCGAACGTTCCCAGACGAACTGGTAGTTAGTGATTGGCGTACCTGACGTCCAACTCCCGCCCGGCGTGGTGCCATTGAGAGTGACGAAGAGTTGCGTCGGGCCACCCGGTGTGATCGTCACCGAACCCCCGGTGGGGGCACTGGGTGGCGGAGGCGGAGGAGGCGGCGGGGGCGAGCCGCCGCCTCCGCTGCCGATCGAGCCCTCGACCGCAGCGAGGCTGTTCCCGGACTTCGAGAAGACGTTCTGGATCTTGCCGCTCAGGAAGCCCAGTGCGGCGATCGCAGCCAGCGAGACGAGCGCGATGATCAGCGCGTACTCGACCAGGCCCTGGCCTCCGTCTTCGTTCCGCCTGCGAAGCAGGCGACTCACAAATGCACGCATTGGTTGACCCCTCCCCCTTTTATCGCTGTCCTACGGGCAGGGCCCGGTCGGCGTGGACACACACACGGCGTTCAGCGAGTTGCCGGCCTTCGAGAACACCCGCTGGATCCGGCCGCTCAGAAAGCCGAGCGCGGCGATCGCGGCGAGCGAGACGAGCGCGATGATCAGCGCATACTCGACGAGCGTCTGGCCTTCCTCCTTGTCGCGCGCGTTGAAGACGGCGTTGTGAACCCGCGCTGTCGTGTTCCTGATGCTGTCGGTGATCATGGATCTCCCCATCCTCTCCAGTGAATCCTGTAGGTCGCTCTCGAACCACGAAACACCCGGTGGCCGGGTGCTCGGCGTCTCGATGCGATCTGCGATTCGGCGTCCGTGCCGGTCGCGCGGCTCCCTGCTCCCCCCTGGGCCGGGTGCGCGACCGGCACAAACGCGCCGCGTTGAGCTACGGCCCCGAGACGTTGATCGAGTTGAGCGAGTTACCCGCCTTCGAGAAGACGTTCTGGATCCGGCCGCTCAGGAAGCCGAGCGCGGCGATGGCTGCGAGCGAGACGAGCGCGATGATCAGCGCGTACTCGACGAGCGTCTGGCCCTCTTCCTTCTCCTTCGCGTTGAAGAACGCGTTCTGAAGGCGCACCGACGCAGCATGGACGAGATGAGACATTGAGGAGACTCCCCTCCCTTGGATTACCCCGCGCCGCAGTGTGTTGCGCGAGCAGACCCTGACTATGCCCTCTGAAGGGGGATGCGCCAACTAACCGATGGTCCAGATCTCAACCAGGACCCTTGAGCGGGCCGATGTGTGAAAGAAAGTCTATTTGCAGGGTGTTTTCTGCTATCCGTTGTCTGAACTGGTCGAAGAGCGGAGATCGGCCGCAGTACCTCGTTCGAGGGCGCCGGTACCCCGATCGGGGGTTGCCGCCCCGCGACCACACGGACCGGACACCCGTCGACTGTCGGTGAGACCGGTTCGCGCCGGGCGGGCCGAGCCCGCTCGTCTTGCGTTGTCGGGCCCGGTTGCCCCGCCTGCCGTCCTCCGCGATGCTGCGGAGATGCCCTCTCGACGCCGCGATCCGCTCCTGCTCGCCCTGGTCGCGGTGGCGGCCCTGCTCGAAGGCGCCTTGCTGATCGCGGCCTGGCGGAACGGCGACTTCGCGATCGACCTGAGACAGACCCTCCTGCCCGCCGCGGACAAGCTCGCCCACGGCGACTCGCCGTACCCCGAGTACGGATACCCGCCGCTCGTCGCCTTCCTGCTCGTGCCGTTCAGCGTGCTGTCGGTCAACGTGGCAGCGGTGCTCTATTGCGCGCTCCTCGCCGCCTGCGTGCCGGTGTCTCTCTGGATGCTCGGGGTGCGCGACCCGCGCTGTCATGCCGCTGCGTTCCTGTGGGCGCCCGTGTTCTCGGCGATCCAGACCGGGAACGTGACGCTGTTCCTCGTCCTTGGCAGCGCTGCGGCCTGGGCGCTCCGCGACCGCCGGCGCGGCGCCGCGCTCGCAGCAGGGATCGCGACGGCTGCCAAGATCCTGTGCTGGCCCCTCGGGCTGTGGCTGTTGGCGACGCGTCGGGTGGCCGGCGCGATGGGGGCGGCTGCGGTGGCGCTGGGGCTCACCTTCGGGTTGTGGGCCACGCTCGGGTTCGACGGGCTCTCCTCCTTCGGCTCCGGTCTGGAACGGCTGGGCGAGGAGCAGGCGGCGCGGAGCACGACGCTGACGGTGTTGCTCGACGATCTGGGCGCTCCCGGTGCCGTCGCGTCTGCAGCGGGCATCGGTCTCGCCGTCTCGGTGCTCGCGGGCATCGCCTTGTTCGGCTATCGGCGCGACGACCCGCGCGCCTTTGCGCTTGCGTGCGTCGCGATGGTCGTTGCCTCCCCGATCGTCTGGCTGCACTCGTTCGCGCTGCTCTTGCCTGCTGTCGCCGTGCTGCGGCCGCGCTTCTCGCCCGTCTGGCTGCTGCCGGCGCTCGCCTTCGCCGGCTCGGGGACCGGGAACGGCACTGTTGCGCAGACCGCGCTGGTGCTCGGAGTGGGGATTACCGTCATCGCGCTCTCGTTGCCCACCGCGCCAACTTTCAACCCCGTCAGCCGGTTCTCAAAGGCGAACTGATCGGGTCGTAGAGGTGCGCCCCCGGATCATTGCTCGTCCCGGGCCAGCACGGCGATCGTGTCGTCCACGTAGAGCCGCCGCCAGCCCAGCTCCCCCAGCTCCGCGAGGTGCCTTGGCGTGTCGCCGCGGTCGAGCACGAGCGTCTTGTACTCCGCGGGGACACGCTCCCAGCCCTCCGTCAGCGACTTGAAGACCACGAAGTCACGGAGCTCTTCAGGGGTGGAGAGCTCGAAGCGCACGTCGTAGGCGACGCGGCCGCGAACCTCGGGCACCTTCCACAGGATCCAGTCACCGTGCTTGTCGCTCGGCCACACCGCCTGCGCGGGGCCGTCGGCTGTCGCGGCTCGGATGGCCTCGAGCGCCCGCGGAGGCCAGCCCCGCTCCAGCTTCGACTCCGGCCGCACGACGACCGCGATCAAGGCTGCCAGCACGAACACGCCGGCGAAGCCGACGAGCACGATGCCCAGCCCCCGCCGTACCGGCCCCTCGTCCCCGCCGAGCACGCCGTCGAGCGCGACGGGGAGCAGAATCGCCACCGCCACCGCGAACCACACCACCCCCCGTCCGCTGCGGAGCGCCCCGGCCAGACACGCCGCCAGCACCGCCAGATCGAAGGGCGAGAGCCTCCGTCGCTGCCAGACCGCGACCACGATCGTGAGCGCGGCGACCGCGAAGAAGATCAGCAGCCAGTCCCTGGGCTTCGGCGCCTGCCATTCGACGATCACCTTCGAGACCGGGCTGTCGACCAGCAGCAAGCGGTAGTAGCCGGGCAGCTCGAGGAAGTAGGGGGAGATGACGAGACACGGCCAGGGGGCAAGCGCGTAGAGCGCTGGACGCCAGAGCGGGACCGGCGCCGTGCGTGCGCGAAGGCGGCCGGCGAGCGCGAGGAGCCCGGCGAGCGAGGCCAGACCGGCCCCGAGCAGCGCCGAGCCGTGGAAGTTCCCCCACAGCAAAAGCAGCGGCAGGACGAGCAGCGTGCGCCGGCGCTCCAGCCTGGGGTCGAGCGATAGCAACCCCACGACCCAGACGAAGAGCGGCAGCGCGAACGACTGCGCTCGGAGCTGCCATGCCCAGGGCGCCACGAACGCGCAGACCGAGGCGCAGAAGAGGGTGCTCCGTGCCGAGCCGCCACGGGCCCGGGCGAACCACACGGCCGACACGAACGCGGCCGAGATCAGCGCCACGTTCAGCAAGATCGCGAGCTTGAGGCCGCCGAGCGCCCACGCGCCGTAGAAGGCGAGCTGCGCCAGCCACTGCTGGTCGACCCACTCGCGCCCGGCCGCGAGTTGCGTCAGCGCCTCGGTATCGGGCAACCCGTGCTGCACGATCTCGCGGCCTGCGACGAGCGTCATCCAGCTGTCCGCCACGAGCAGCTCTCCGGCCAGGCTCAGCAGCACGGCGGTGATCACGCCCAGCATGACCAGCAGCAGGCTGTTGCGGGCGATCCAGTCGATCCGCGCGGAGTCAGCCCTGAGCATCGCGTCTCATTCGACGCCGCCGGGTCGAGCTCATTCCGGGCATGCCTCGCGCCGTAAGGCGGCGGCGCTTCTCGCAACGGCAGCGCGGAGGGGGGAGCCCACCCGCCAGAGCGCCAGTGTCCCAGACGGCGCGCTTGCGATCCGGTCGCCTGCGAGCTCGACTCCGGTGGCTGCGACCACGAGCTGCGGTGGCGCGTATCGAGAGGTGCGGGACGCGAGGGTACCGTCCGCCAGGACGTCTGCGGGGTTGTCTTCGAGGGCGAGATCGCTTCGCCCTCCGATGGAGAGCGCCGCGGCGACGTTCTTGTTGAAGAACACCGCGCCCTGCAGATGAAGGCGCCCCCTGACGAGCCCATCCGGCTCGCCGGGACGGGCGGCCGGACACCCCGCCGGCACGATGGCCAGGACAGTCACCCGCGCGCGGCGGGAGGCTTCGTCGATCCAGGGCGACGATGCCGCCTCGCGGCCGCCGTTGAGACGCGCCAACGCTGCGCTCGCGTTGCCGAGCCTGTCGAACTGCCGGGCGTCGACCGCCACCAGCAGCGCTGCAGCGGCGAGGGCCGCGACGACACGCCACGACCGGGAAGCAGCGCAAGGAGGACGGTGAAACCGGACAGCGCGGCGACGGTGCCAACCCGTTCAGCGGGGAAGCCGAGCGTGAGCATCGCCGGGGCGTCCACCCAGGACGACCCCAGATCGGAGGGCAGCGTCGCAGCAAGCACCGCCGCAACGGAGCCCGTGAGCAGCGTGCCGACCCGAGACGCTCCGCCCCGCTCGAGCCACGACGCGAAGAGAGCGAAAACGAGGGGCGCGGCGTACAGGAGGTAGCGCTCGTGAACGCGCTCGAGGCCGAAGGGCGTGCTTGCGAACGCCGACATCATCACAAGCAACGTCACCGTCATCGTGACCGTGAGCGCAGCGACCGCGCGCGCTCCAACGGTCGAGCCGCCCACGAGCAAGCGCCGAGCAACGAAAGGAAGGACGAGCGCGGGGATCACACCGAACATGACGATGGCGGCCACCGTATGGGTGCGCAGCCACCACACCACCTCCGAGACGTCGTATCCCGACGCGAGTGGCTCGTAGGCGCCGAGCGACCCGCCACCGCCGTCGCCGCGTGCGACGCTCCAGAGCACGCCTGCGGCCGCCACGACGGCGAGCAGAGCGGGAAGCGCGAGTAGTTGGCGGACACGGAGCGCAGCACCGCCGTCTCGCCTGCCCGAGCGCTCCGCGAATGCCACGAGCAGCACGGCAGCGGGCACCGCCACGAACAGCGCGAGCGCCTGCCGGCGCGTCTCGAAGGACCCGACACAGGCCAAAGCGGCGACGATCTGGCGCCCGAGCGACGGTCGTTCCATGGCGCGCACCGCGGCGAGTACCGCCAACAGAAAGACCAGATAGGCCAGGCTCTCGGCCGTGACGAGCGCGGCCAGCACCAGGGTGGGCAAAACCGCCCCGAGGGCCGCCGCGACCAACGCGAACCGGCGGCGGGCCACGCGGCGGGCGAGCAGGTACGCGGGCACGACCGCGGCCGCGAGCAGGAGCGCGTTCAGGAGCTTCGCCAGTTCGTGGCCACCGGCGGGGTCGCCGCCGCGGGCATACAGCGGCGCCAGCAACCCAGGGTACGCCACCCCGTAGCCGAAGGAGCCGCCGGCTGGAGCAGGGCCTTCGGCGCCGGCGAGACGCTCGGCCGCACCCGAGAACACGAGCTCGTCACTGAACAGCACGGGGTGCGGGAAGCCGGTTCCGATCGCACCGGACACCAAGCCGACCGCCACCACGAGCGCGGGAAGCGCAATTCGAGCCCCCGGCGTACCGCTCGCCGCCGCCGCCTCGTCGCTACGCGTCCTCACCACGCTTCATCGTGGCCGCGCTCGGTGCGCGAGTCAACGCCTCCGACTCCGACGGCAAGATGGCTGGGTGGCCACGCTGCAGCCACCCGTCTCTCGCCGCTCCGTCCTGCTAGGGCTCGGGCTCGGTGTTCCGTGCAGCGCCGTGTTCCTGTGGCTGGCCGTACGCAAGGCCTCGCTCGGCGAGGTGTGGGCCGGCGTGCGAGACGCCGACGCCGGCCCGCTCGTGGGCGCTGTGCTCGTGATGGCGCTCGTCTACTCGACGCAGGCGGTGCGCTGGCGCGAGATCGCCTCGCGGCGGGCGCCGTTTCTCCGCTTCCTTTCCTGGATCGTCTCCTCCGTCGCTATCAACAACGTCATCCCCGCTCGGGTGGGCGATGTGTTGCGGGCGCGGTGGATCGCGCGCGACTGCGGAGAGCCGCTCGGGCGGGGTGTTGCCTTCGTCATCGTCGATCGCGCCTTCGATGTGCTGGGCCTGGGCGTCCTGCTCGCGATCGGCATCCCCCGGGTCGTCACCGCGGCCTGGGCCGAGAAGCTGGCCGTAGCCGGCTTCGCGGCCATCGTCCTGGTCATCGGCGTACTGCTCGCGTCGCGCACGTATACGTCGCGGCGAGCGCGGGAGCGTCGCGGGCGCGGACGCGTGCGGCGGCTCGTGCGCGACACGCTCGACGGGCTGTCCGAGCCGTTCGGTCCGGTTCGACTCGTCGGGCTAGGCGGGCTGAGTGTGCTCGCCTGGGGGCTGTGGGGCGTGGCGGCGATCCTCGTGGGCGACGCCGTCGGCATCGAGCTCGACCTGGTGGACGCGGTGTTCGTCACGGCGGTCGTCAATCTTGGCGTCGCGATCCCGTCTTCCCCGGGCTTCGTCGGCACGTACCAGTGGCTGTGCGTCTCGTCGCTCGGCGTACTGTCGGTGGGGCGGGAGCAGGCGCTCTCGTTCGCGATCCTGTTGCAGGCCAGCTGGTACGTGCCCACCACGCTCGTCGGAGCGGCCGCGCTGGGGTGGTCGTTCGTGCACCGCGCACGCGCCCCCCGAGCTTCGGACTGACCCGGCCAGGTGTTGTAGGTGGCGCCGCGTGCGCTGCTCCACCAAGCTGCGAGGATGGCAACTCGGCCAGGCACCCGGCGATTCCCCGCCCGGAGACCCGCGGTCGCCGCTGCAGCCGCGCTTGCGCTGGTCGTGGGTGCCGGTTTCGTGGCCGGCACTCCCTGGATCTTTGCCGACGAGGTGATCTACGCCGAGCTTGCGCGCTCGTTCGCGGAAGACGGTCGACCCGCGCTCCGCGGCGCAACGTCCCTGGACTACGGCATCGGCTATCCGTTTCTGATCGCCCCTGCCTGGCTGATCACGAGCAACGGCGAGACGGCGATCGCGGTGGCGCGGCTGATCGGCATCGCCGCGATGGTCTCAACCGCCGTTCCGGCGACGCTGCTCGCGCGGCGCTTCCTTCCGCTCGCGCAAGCGCGTGCCGTCGGGACGCTTGCCGTTCTCGTCCCGTCCCTCGCCTACACCACCACGCTGATGACCGAAGTCGCCTTCTACCCCGTCTTCACATGGGGTGTGTGGGCACTCGTGAGGGCGTTGGATCGAGGTCGCGCCGGCGACCAGGCGCTCGCGGTGGTGCTCGCCGCCGTTGCGGCCACGGTCAAGGTGCTGGGGATCGTGCTCGTCCCCATCTTGCTCGCGGCCACGCTCTTGCTTGCGGCGATGGAGGGACGGGTCGCGGGCGCGCCGGCATTCCGCGTGCGGCTCCGCCGGTTCGCTGCGGCCTGGGCGGTCTCGGCCGTAGCGCTGGTCGGGGGTCTCACAGCGCTCGGATTTGCCGGACGGTCTCCGCTCGCGGTGTTCGGGGCTTACGCCGAGGCGATCCGTGCAGTCGGTTTGCTCGAACTCCCGTTGTCCACCCTGTGGCAGGTCGGCGCGCTCGTGCTCCTGACCGCCGTCCTTCCGGTTGCAGTGCTCGTGCCGATCCAGCTCTCGGGCTGGTCGCGACGAAGCACGCACCCGGAGCGCGTGCTCGCCTCGGTCGGTTTGCCGCTTGTCCTCGGCGTAGGTGTGGCAGTCGCGGTCTTCGCCGGCTATTCGTCCACCATCTCGTTCGCCGAGACCGGTGTTCCGCCGTCGGCTCCGGTGTTCGAGCGGAACGTCTTCGTTGTGGTTCCGATCCTGCTCATCGGTCTCTGGGCCTGGCTCGGAAAGGGCGCTCCCCGCCGGCGCGCCGCTCTTGCCGGGGTAGTGGGAGCGGCGGCGCTCGCTGCCGCGCATCCGTGGGATCGTCTACCCGACACGGCCAACCCGCAGAATCTGGCGGCGCTTCCCTGGCTGCTGCCGGCAGGCCCGGGGACGACTGCGCGGGTGCTCGCCACGGTCGCTGCGCTCGCCGTCGGACTTGGCTTTCTGAGCCGCCGCAACGTGCTTGCAGGAGCTGCCAAGAGGGCGGTCGCCGTCTGGTTCGGCGTCGTCGGCGCCCTGACGCTGGCCGTGTTCGTCGGGCATGCGCGCGTCGTCGACGGTCACTCGAACGCCGCCGACCCCGCATGGATCGACCGTGCCGTGCCGGCCGGCGCAGACGTGGCGCTGCTCTGGTCGGATCCCGGGCCGGGACGCTTTGCGCCGCCTTCGTTGCAGCAGGACACGCTCTGGCTGACCGAGGTGTTCAACGACCGTGTCCGCCGTGTGCTCGTCATCGACAGGTTCCTAGCGTACGGGCCCAAGGGCGAGAAGGTCGTCGTCTCGGACGGAATCGTGTCCGAGCGGGCGGGCGTACCGGTCGCAGCGCGCTACGTGGTCGCGCCCTGCGCGCTCGCGGTCGGCGGGCGGCTGCTCGCGCGAGACGTCGAGACCGCACTCGAGCTGGTCGAGACGGACGGGCAGATCGAGCTCACGGGCGCGGTGCGCGAAGGCTGCCCGTCATGACCGACCGGCGGAGCGACCGCAGACCGCCGCGCGCGTCCCGGCGACCGTGAGCGTCAGCGCCGGCGGTCCGGTCGTGCGCCAGAGCGTCGCCGTGGTGGCCGGGTCGGCGGCGACACGGCGGCCTCGTAGCCTGACGCGGCGGTCGGCCACGACGTAGCCGGGAGGGAGCGGCCGCCCCGACGCAAGGAGTGTGCCGTCCGCACGGGGCGTGACCGCGTCGAGGGGCAGATGAGTGGACGGCCGCTTCCCGATCGCCGCCACGCGCACCAGTCCCGAGTTGTAGAAGGACACGTTCCACAGCGCCGCGCGACCGACCACATCGTCGTCTTCCGCCGTGCGGCAGGACGCCGGCGGAGCAACGGAGAGAAGCGTCACAGGCGTCTCGGCGCCGATCGCGCGGTCGATCCAGTGCCGGGGCCCGCCTGTGACACCACCGGTCGCCCACTCCTGAACATCCGCTTCCGCCGTCCGCAGGTCGCGGTGATGAAGTGCTCCGACCACCAGCAGGAGAGCGCCGACGGCAGCGAAGGCGGGCAGCGCACTTCGCCGGGTCACGGCGAGCAGGCCGGCGAGCGCCACGAGCCCGCAGACCACGGAAGGCACGAGACGCCCGCCGCCGATCACCCCCGGGTTCGCCGGGTAGCCGAGCGCTGCCAGAGCAGGGTTGTCGAAGCCGGACGGCGCGACGCCGCCGATGCCGGGCAGCGCCCACGGCAGCAACGCGGCGGCCACGACAGCAAGCCCGGCGGCGCGCTCACCGCCGGGCATACCGCGCGCGAACCAGCCGGCGAGCACGGCGAGCAGGAGCGGCGCCACGTACGTGAGATAGCGCTCGTGCACGCGGTCGAGGCTGTACTCGGTCGTCGAGAACAGCGCCACCTGGGCCAGCACCAGGACCAACGTCGCGATCGCCGTCCAGGCAAGCGCGCGTGCGCCCGGGGTCGAGCCGCGGCGCAGGAGCGCCCGCAGTCCGAAGGGCGCCAGCACGACCGGCAGCACACCGGCCGCCGGGATCAGCGAGATCGCCAGGATGCGCCCCCAGGACAGGGTGTCCACCAGGTCGTAACCGCGTGCGAGCACCGAGTAGCCGCCCACTGCGTCCCGTGTCGACCCGGTCGTGCCGAGCCACACTCCGCCCACGGCCAGCGCCGAGCCGAGCACGGTCCACACCGGCCACAGCAGCCGGATCAGGCGCTGGCTGCGCTCGGCGAGCGCGACGCCGGCCGGCGCCAGCACGAGAGCGCCGACAAGCACGATGTTCTGGCGCCGTACCTCCACCGCGGCAGCGCAGGCCGCGAGCGCCACCGCCTGGCGCCACACCGCCGGGGACTCCACCATGTGCACGATCGCCAGGCACGCGACGAGGAAGGCCAGGAGCGCGAGGCTTTCCGTCAGCACGAACGAGGAGTAGGCGCCGGCGGGGAGGAGGGCGGTGAGCGCCGCCGCGCCGAAGGCGAGCCGCCGCCCGGCCACGCGTCGCGCCAGCGCGTAGGCGGGGAGGACGGCGAGGGCGAAGGCAAGTGCATTGAAGGCCTTGACCCACGGGTAGGCCGCCTCGGGGTTTCCGGCGAGCGTGTAGAGCGGGGCGATCAACGCGGGATACCCCAGGCCGTACCCGTGTGAGGCGCCGGGGACGGCAGCCGACTCGCCGAGTGCCAGGCGCTTCGCTGCACCGGCATGGACGAGCTCGTCGACGAAGGCGACGGGGTGGTCGAACTGCAGCGCGAGCGCGAGACGGGCCGCGAAGGTTGCGGCCACGAGGCCGCCCAGGGCGACGGCCGGGCTGACGGAGAAACGCCTCATCTCACCCGTACGATGCGCATCGCGTCGGCGTGCTCAACCCCGGCTGAGCCGTTCAGGCTCGCCGGGCCCTGCGGAACGCCGCCGGCGAGCCCCTGAAGAGGCTGGCCTGCCGGTCTGTCGGCCCGCGCGTGGAGGCTGGGCCGGCGTGTGGGGCTCGGCCGGGAGCGCGTCCGGCGGGCGGGTCGGTCAGTCAGACCTCCAGAGCGAGCTGATCGGGGTCGCGACGATGCGTTCAGCTACCTCGAACGTCCATTGCCCGGAATGCAGAACAAGCCCGGCGACGAAACGATCGCCGAGCGAATCGCGGAGCCAGACCAGATGTCGCGCCGCGTCCGGACGCGGCGCGGCGTCGCTCTTGACCTCGATTGCGATGAGCTCTCCACCGCGGAGTTCGACCACAAAGTCGATCTCACGTCTCCCGTCCGACTGTCGGAGGTGGTGCACGAGCGGTCGGAGGTCGCTGACCTCGCTCTCGGCACGAAGCTGCGCGGCGACGAATGTCTCCAGGACACGGCCGAGCAGATCACCGTCGCGTCTGACGTCAGCCGTCAGGACACCGAGCACGCCTGTAAAGAGGGACGGGTCGACGAGCATGCGCTTTGGCGTCACCACGAGACGCTTGAGCCGGTTCGTTCGCCACGCGGGTACCGACTCGACGAGGAACAGCCTGCGCAGGAGCGACTCATAGGCGAGGCCTGTTCTGCGGTCGATGCCGGCAGCGCGCAAGAGCGTCGCGTCAGTCGCAAGACCCGCGGAGACAAGCGAGTACGCCTCGAGATACCGTCGTAGCCGGTTTGGATCACGGGGGCGGTCTGCGGCCTTCGCATCTCGATGCACGACATCATCGACGTACCCGCCGAGCCATCGACGTCGGTCGCGCTCTGGGAAAGTGAGGGCCTCCGGAAACCCACCTTGCAAGGCCAGCTCGAGGTAGCCGGCGATGTCCTCGGTGTCATCGCGTCGGCCGAGACGAGGAAGCGTGCCCGCTGCGATTCGGTCGACGAACGCGGGACTGTCGATGTCACCCAGTCGCTCGCGGACGGAGAGTCCCGTCATGACAACATTGACGATCCGGCCTGTACCCGGCCAAGGCGTGACCTCGAGCGGCGCGCTCGCGGAGCCGGTCAGCAGGAACCGCGCTGGGGTGAAGTGTCCATCGACCGAGCGCTTCACCGCGCCGAGCACACTGGGAACCACCTGCCACTCGTCGAGGAGTACAGGCTCGTCGAGGTTGCGGAGCGCCGCGTCTGGATCGCTCTCGAAGATCGACGACTCGGCTGGGCTATCGAGCCGAACGAGCGTGCGAGCATGACGAAGTGCCGTTGTCGTTTTGCCCGTGCCGCGGGCGCCCAACAGCATGACCGCGGGAAAGCTCTCGAACAGCTCCGCGAGGACACCGTCGACGAGCCTCGGGATGTACGTCATCGGGGCGCAGGCCGGTAATCGTGCAGAGGAGCCACGGCCCCACGATACCGATCTCACACATCTCGTGATACCGATCCTGCACATGATCGAGTACCGGTCCTGCACGGCAGCAGCCGGCGCAGGATGTGCACACCCTGGCAGGCCCTCAAGGGCTCGCTAGTACACCCGTCAGTAAGTTCGGTCGTATCGGGGCGACCGAGGACGACGGGATGCGACGCGTCTGGAGGCCGCCAAACACCCCACCCGTACCGGACGGGTGTACGTGCGAACGCCGCTGGCGAGCCCCTCAAGGGGCCCGCCCGGCCCGCCCGGCCCGCCCGCACGCCGTGGACCGCCGGCCCGCCACCGCTTCCGTCCGACCGGGCGTCAGTCGCGGTCGAGCGGGGTCTCGACGAGACCGAGCTTGAAGGCCGTGCGGAGCGCGCCCGCGCGGTTGGAGACACCGAGCTTGCGGTACACGTTCGTCAGGTGGAACTTCACGGTCTGCTGGCTGACCCACAGCTCCCGGGCGATCTGGTCGTTGGAGAAGCCCTTGGCCAGCGCCTGCAGGATCGAGATCTCGCGCTCGGTGAGGCCGGCCGCGCGGGCACCGCTCGGCTCGGTGGGCTTGGGGACACCGACTGTGGTGAACATCGTGCCGTCCGCGGCCTGCCTGAGCGTGGCCGGGAGGTCGCGTGGATCGACGGTCTTCACGACGTACGCGCTCGCGCCCTTCGCGAGCGACTGCTCGATCAGGTCCTGCCGGGTGGAGGCCGAGAGCATCACGACCTTGATGTCGGCGAACTCGTTCTTGATCTCCTCCAGGCACTGCAACCCGTCCACGTTGGGCATCCGCAGATCGAGGACGACCATCTCCGGCGAGGTCTCGCGGACGAGCGCCAGCACCCGGTTTCCGTCCTGCGTCTCGCCGACGATCTCGAAGCCGCCGTCTTCCTCGAGCGCGCGACGGATGCCGTCGAGCAGGAGGCGATGATCGTCTGCGAGCAGTACGCGCAAGTCCCCACTTCCCCGTGTCGTGGCCTCTAACTTTTCCACTCTACGCTAGTCTCACGGAACGTGGGCGGCGGACAGGTAAGCGGCACGCAAGGTCGTGTCGAACGGCTCATGGAGTCACCGCGCGCACAACGGCGCGCGCTCGTTGCCGGCATGGCGGTGCTCGCCATCGGCGCGGCCGTGTTCGTGGTCGCCTTCTTCCGCAACACCGCGGAACCGCTGCCCGTGGCCGACCCGAACAGGCCGGCGCAGATCGCCAAGCCGCAGGTGGCCGTCAAGCTCGACCCGGAGATCCGCCAGCTCGCGAAGCAGTTCATCGACACCGCGGTCGCGCGGAAAGACCTGAAGTCCGCGTTCGCGATCACGCATGCCGATCTCAAGGGGACGATGACCCTCGCGCAGTGGGAGACCGGCAACATCCCGGTCGTCCCGTACCCGGGCGCCGACCGCGCACAGGTGCGCTACAAGGTCGACTACTCGTACACCGACGAAGCCCTGCTCGAGGTCGGCCTGATCCCGCCGGACGACATCGACGTACGGCCGCTCACCTTCTTCATCGGGTTCATCAAGGTTGGCGGCGCCGACGGCCGCTGGCTCGTCAACTACTGGAACCCGCGCTACAAGCCGCCCGTCCCGCTCGGCGGGAACGG
>JBJXGY010000122.1:0-66816 GCA_046160185.1 Gaiella sp.
GGGGTCGCAAGTGTGAAAGAACCAAACTTGGTAGCGGGGGCAGGATTTGAACCTGCGACCTCCGGGTTATGAGCCCGGCGAGCTACCTGACTGCTCCACCCCGCGTCGCGGCATCTATCGTAGCACCAGATGGCAGTCTGGATCGCGCTTGCGGTGTTTCTGCTCTGTCTCGCAGTGGGACTCGCGCTTGCCGTGACCAAAGGGTTGCGCACATGGCGGGCGGTGAAGCAGACGAAGGCGTCGTTCGACTCGGGGCTCGACCGGATCAGCGACGCGACGGCTGGGATCTCGGCACAGCTCGATCGGGCTCAGGAGAGCCAGGAGCGGCTGGCCGCTGCGCAGGCCCGGCTTGCCGAGTCGCGCGCACGGCTCGGGGTTCAGCTCGGCGCGGTTCGGGAGGCGCGGAGAGCGGTCGACAGGATGCTGTGGTTCCTGCCCGGGAGGTGAACTTCAGGGAGCGCCGCTGGCGAGCCCCTGAAGGGGCCCGCCGAAGTGCAGCCCGCCAGGAGGAGGCGTGCCAAGAGGGAGCCCGCGGATTCGCCGGCGCCTGTCACCACCACGCGGATCCCGCGTGCGGGTAGGCGCCGTCGACATCGGCACCAACTCGACGCGGCTGCTCGTGGCCGAGGTCGAGGACGGGAAAGTCGAAGAGGTCGTGCGCCGGCTGGCGATCACCGGGCTCGGGCGCGGGGTCGACGCCTCCGGGCGACTGGCGGACGACGCGCAAGCGCGTGTGTTCGCCGTCATCGACCGGTATGCCGCCGAGGCACGCGGGCTCGGCGCCGCCAACGTGCTCGCCACAGCCACGAGTGCCGTGCGGGACGCGGCGAACGGTCGCGAGTTCCTGGCCGCCGTCGCGCACAGGACGGGGTTCCAGACCCGCCTCCTCTCCGGTGAGCAGGAGGCGGCGACGACGCTCGCCGGAGTCACCTCGGATCGTGAGATCCTGACCGGAACGCTGCTCGTGGACATCGGGGGCGGCTCGACCGAGCTGGTGCTGGGAGGACCCGATGGCGTCTCGTTCACCACCAGCCTGCAGCTCGGCTGCGTCCGGATGACGGAGCGCTTCCTCCACACCGACCCTCCGGCCCCGGCCGAGCTCGCGGCATGCGCAGCGCACGTGCGATCCCTGCTCCCGGCGCTCGAGCCTCGACAGGCAATCGGGGTCGCCGGCACCGTCACCACGCTGGCTTCGCTCGACTGCAAGCTCGACACCTACGACCCCGAACGCATCCACGGGCACGCGCTCTCCCGCGAAGCGGTCGACGGCCAGCTCGCGCGCCTGGCCGCGGTGCCGCTGGAACAGCGGGAGCGCATCCTTCACCTGGAGCCGGCGCGAGCACCGGTGATCGTCGGCGGTGCCGTCGTGCTGACCGTGATCCTGGACACGTACGGCCTCGAGGGCATCGAGGTCAGCGAGCGCGACATCCTGCACGGCACAGCACTGCTCGCCGCGGGTGCGCACGGTTGAGGCTGGGCAACCCGGGTGTGCTGCGGCCCTCGTACACTGCGACCATGAGAACGACCGTGCCGAGCGCGATCGACCTGCAGACGCTCAAGCGGATCGAGGAGCGCGTGCTCTGGCTCGCCGTGCGCATCGTCGACTACGCAAACCGCGAGCGGCCGAAGGGCGATGCGCTCAAGGTCGGCGGGCACCAGGCGTCGTCGGCGTCGATGGTGACGCTGATGACCGCGCTCTACGTGGCCGACCTCGACGCGCGCGACCGCGTCTCGGTGAAGCCGCACGCGTCCCCCGTCCTGCACGCCGTCGAGTACCTGCTGGGACGGCTCGACCGCTCGTACCTCACCCGGCTGCGCGACTTCGGCGGCCTGCAGAGCTATCCCTCGCGCACCAAAGATCCCTTCCCGGTGGACTACTCCACCGGCTCCGTCGGGCTCGGCTCGGCCGCACCGCTGCTCGGTGCGCTCGCCGACCGCTATCTGGAGACACACTTCGAGACGTCGACCGGCGGCCGCTTCATCTCCCTGCTCGGGGACGCCGAGCTCGACGAGGGGAACATCTGGGAGGCGCTCGCGGAACCGCACGCGCGACGGCTCGGCAACGTGCTCTGGCTGGTCGATCTCAACCGGCAGAGCCTCGACCGCGTGATCCCGGGCATCAGGGCCGCCGAGCTGGAGCAGCAGTTCCGCACGGTGGGCTGGGACGTGATCGAGCTGAAGTACGGTCGCCGCCTGCGCGAAGCGTACGCACGTGTCGGTGGTGACCTGCTGCGCCGGCGCATCGACGAGATGCAGAACGAGCAGTACCAGGCCCTGTTCGGCGCCAGCGAGGACGTTGTCCGCGCCACGCTCCTCGAGACCTTGCCCGACACAGAGCGGCGGCGGCTGGAGCGGCTGCTCGACGAGTATCCCGGCCAGGTCGCCTCACTCGTCCGTGACCTCGGTGGCCATGACCTCGGCGACGTGATCGACGCACTCAACCGCGCCCGCGACGTCCCCGACCGGCCCACGGTCATCTTCGCGTACACGATAAAGGGGTACGGCCTCGAGATCGCCGGACGCCCGCAGAATCACTCGGCGCTGCTCACCGGCGACCAGATCGCCGCCTATCGGGAGGAGCTCGGCCTCACCGCCGAGACGGAGTGGGATGCCTTCGCCGCGGGCAGCCCCGAAGACGCGCTCCTACGCGCGGCGCGGGCGCGGCTCGACCGCGGCGAGGAGCCTCCCGCTCGCACGTTCCCGGTTCCGGACACGCTCTCCGCCAAGGATCCGGACCGGATCTCCACGCAGGCGGCCTTCGGGCGAGTGCTGCTCGACCTCTCGCGCATCGACGGTGTCGGCCAGCGGCTGGTCACCGTCGCACCCGACGTGTCCGTCTCCACCAACCTCGGCGGCTTCATCAACAAGACCGGCGTCTGGGGGCTCGACGACGAGCCCGTCTACGACGAGATGGCGGACTCGCCCCTCAAGTGGCGCGTCGGCCGCGTCGGCCAGCACATCGAGGTGGGGATCGCCGAGATGAACCTGATGCTGCTGCTCGGCCAACTCGGGCTCACGGCGGAGTTCCAGCGCGAGCGTCTCTTCCCGATCGGCACCGTGTACGACCCGTTCGTGATGCGCGGGCTCGAGGGAATCGTCTACTCGGTCTACAGCGGGGCCCGCTTCATCCTCTGCGGCACGCCGTCCGGGATCTCGCTGTCCCGCGAGGGCGGCGCCCACCAGTCGGTGTCCACGCCGGGGATCGGGATCGAGACGCCGGGGCTGACATACGCCGAGCCTTGCTTCGCCCGAGAGCTGGAATGGCTCCTGCTCGACCAGTTGCAGCGCATGCAGGAGCCGGACGGCGACGCGCTGTACCTGAGACTGTCCACCAAGCCGATCGACCAGTCGCCGTTCAGCGAGGCCGCCGAGCGGGCAGGGGTCGAGTCGCTGCGGGCCGACGTCGTCGCGGGCGCCTTTCGCCTGCGCGAGCCGGCCGTGGCCGCGGATCGCGTGATCCTCGCGACCTGCGGGGCGATGGTTCCGGAGACGCTGGAGGCCGCCCGCCTGCTTGCCGAGGACGAGGAGGTCGAGGCGACGGTGCTGTGTCTCAGCTCGCCCGATCGTCTGTACCGCGACTGGCAGCGCTCGCTCACCCTGCCCCTGCGCGGTGGCGCGGCGGCCGGCTCGAGCCACCTCGAGCGGCTGCTTCGCCCCGAGGAGCGCGGCGCCCCTGTCGTCTCGGTGTTGGACGGCGCCTCACATGCGCTCGCCTGGCTCGGCTCGGCGCTTCGCACGCGCTGCGTGCCGCTCGGCGTCGACAGCTTCGGCCAGACCGGCTCCCAGCCGGAGGTGTACGAGGCGTACGGCCTCTCTCCCGCCGCGATCGCGACGGCGGCGCTGGTCGCGCTCGAGGCGTAACCGAACGAGCCTCGAGGTCGGCCCGGACAACCGGTGCCTGACTGAAAGTCAGGCACCAGCCGCAATCCCCGGCGCTCGCGCCGCCTCCGCAACGGGCGGCGCGCCGCTCACTCGTCTGGCTGCGGCTCCTCGTCCTCGGCCAGCCGTCGCTGCAGGATCGCCCGCGAGACGACGCCGATCAGGCGGCCGTCCTCGACGACCGGCACCCGCTCGGCGTCGTGCTCCTCGATGAAGTGGAACGCGGAGTCGAGATCGAGATCGGACGGCAAGGTGTAGTACGGCGGCTCGGCGATGGAGCCCAGGGTCACGGTGCGCGGGTCGAGCCCGGTTGCCACCACCTTCGCCACGAGCGTCTTCCGCGTGACGACGCCGACGAGCCTCCCGCCGGCGTCCACGACGAAGACGGCCCGCACCTCGGGCGGCACCAACACCACGCCTGCCTCCTGCGCGCTCGCCGACTCGGGGAGCGAGCGGGGCTCCGTGATCATCGCGTCGCGAACCCTGTCCATGGGGTCGTTAAGGGTAGATGCCCCGCGCTTCGAGCGCCGCCCCTACGTCGCGGATGCCGGCGACGAGCGCCGCCGTACGCATCGGGATGCCCTGCTCGTCGGCGATCGACCACACGCGGTCGAAGGCGTCGTTGAGCTTCTCGGAGAGCTTCGCCCGGATCTCGTCACGCCCCCAGAAGAGCCGGCCGAGGTCTTGCACCCACTCGAAGTAGGAGACCGTGACACCGCCCGCGTTGGTGAGGATGTCCGGCAAGATCGGGATCCCCCGCTCGCGCAGGATCGCGTCGGCCTCGAGCGAGGTCGGGCCGTTCGCACCCTCCGCGATCAGACGACAGCGCAGCCGCGGCGCGTTGTCGGCATGGAGCTGATCCTCGCGCGCCGCGAGCACGAGAATGTCGCACTCCAGCTCGAGCAGCTGGTCGCCGCCGATCCGGACGTCGCCGGCGCGCTCCCACCCTTCGAGCGAGCCGTGCTCGCGGGCGTAGGCGCTCATCGAGGGCACGTCCAGGCCGTCCGGGTTGTGGATACCACCGGACACGTCGGAGACAGCGAGCACGCGAGCCGCCCGATCGGCGAGCTCCTGGGCGGCGATCCCGCCCACGTTGCCGAACCCCTGCACGACACAGCGCTGCTCGGCGAGCTTCCAGCCCAGCCGGTCGCAGGCGCGGGCGATGACCATGACAACGCCGGCGCCGGTCGCCTCGTGGCGGAACACCGAGCCGCCGATGGAGATCGGCTTCCCGGTCACGATCCCGGGCACGGCGTACCCTCGCTGCATGGAATACGTGTCCATCATCCAGGCCATCGTCTGCTCGTTCGTGGCCATATCGGGGGCCGGGATGTCCTCCTGGGGCCCGATGAACGGGAGCAGCTCGGAGGTGAAACGCCGCGTCAGCCGTTCCAGCTCCGACGGCGACATGGCCCGGGGGTTGCAGCGCACGCCGCCCTTCGCCCCGCCATAGGGGAGCCGCAGCAGCGCACACTTCCAGGTCATCCACACCGCGAGCGCCGCGCATTCACCGAGCGAGACCTCCGGGTCGTAGCGAAGCCCGCCCTTGGTGGGCCCGAGCACGCTCGAGTGCTGCACGCGGTAGCCGGGGAACACCAGTCGCCGCCCGTCGTCCATCCGCACGGGGCAGCTGACGAGGATCGACCGCTCCGGATGGCGCAATCGCTCCGCTATCGCCGGGTTCACGTCCGCGTGCGCCACCGCCTCGTCGAACTGTGCGATCGCCGTGCGGTAGAGCGGTGTGTCGAACTCGAGCCCCGCGAACGACGGCTGCTGCTTGACCTCCGACATGGTCGAGTGAGTCTACTCGGGCCTCTCCCCTTGTTCGCCGTGACCGCCGCGTAGACGATGATGGGCGCATGTTCTACGAGCCGAAGCACGGCCACGGCCTCCCGCACAACCCGTTCAACGCCATCGTGCTCCCACGCCCCATCGGCTGGATCTCGACCCGGGCGACGGATGGATCGGTGAACCTCGCTCCGTACTCCTTCTTCAACGCCATCGCGTACACCCCGCCCCAGGTGATGTTCTCGGCGACCGAGGGCCACCAGGGCGCGGAGGGGCTCAAGGACTCGGCGCGGGTCGCCATCGAGTCCGGCGAGTTCGTCGCCAACCTCGCCACCTGGGCTCTCCGCGAGAAGATGAACACGACCTCCACGCCGGCCCCGCCCGGGATCGACGAGTTCGATGTCGCCGGCCTGACCAAGGCGGAATGCCACTGCGTGCGGGCGCCCCGCGTGGCAGAGAGCCCGGTCAACCTCGAGTGCACCGTCGTCACCCACGTTCCGCTGCGAGGCACCCCCGGCGTGACCCCGGCGACAATGGTCATCGGCGAGGTGGTCGGGGTGCACATCGCCGACGAGCTCCTCGTCGACGGGCTCGTGGACGTGACCCGGCTCGACGCGATCGGGCGCCTCGGCTACAGGCAGTACGTCAGGGTGACCGAGGCCTTCGAGATGACAAGGCCCGGCTGGCCCGTGCCCGGCAGCACACGCGAATGACTTCAGCCCAGCCATGCCGGGGCTGGGATTCGAACCCAGATGTCCCGCGGGACGGCCGGTTTTAAGCCGGCTGCGTCTGACCAGTTCCGCCACCCCGGCGCACCGGCGAGTGTACGCGGCCCGGCTCGTCTAGATGATTGATTCCGAATTGCCGTGACGTCCGGGGGCGTTCCAGACCGAGCAGGGCGGTGCGGGCGGTGCGGGCGCGTACTGGTGAGTACGTGTCCGTGCCGCACGTGCCGATCCTGCGATGTGTCGGGGACGTCATCCGGTTCGCGGTGATTCGGAATCAATCATCTAGAGTCGCCGGCATGGATGTCGTCCGCTGGAGCGAGCAGCCCGCCGAGCGGATGGGCAAAGGCGTGATCCGGCAGGCCGTGCACATGGAAGGGCTCACGGTCGCGCGCTTCATGCTGGCCAAAGGGGCGACCGTCGCGCTTCACGACCACGTGAACGAACAGGTCTGCACGATGCTCGCCGGCAGCATGCTCTTCGAGCTGGACGGCGCCCGGCTCGCGCTACGTGCCGGCGAGAGCGTCGTCATCCCGGCAGGTGCCACGCACGGAGTGCCCGAGGTGCTCGAGGACACCGTGATCCTCGACGTGTTCGCCCCGCGCCGAGACGACTGGCTCGCCGGCGACGACCACTACCTGCGGTAGACAGCGGCTACTGGCCGGGCAGGAGGGCGTCGCGCGGGAAGCGCTCGGGCCCCTTGAACTGAAACTCGTCGAAGAAGGCCGTGAAGGCTTTCTCGTCGAAGGTGGGGCACTTGGCCAGCAGGCCCTTCTGGTCGGTCTCGCTGTTGACGTTCCAGGCCCCGAGGGCGATCTGGTCGCCCAGCTCGTCCAGCGGCGCCAGGATCGTTCCGGGCTCGTGGTCCTCGTAGAACGCCTGGAGCTCGGCGACCGTCTCGTCGGACACGTCTTTGCCGTACTGCATCGCGATACCGCCGTGCTCGAGGTTGTGCACGAGCTGAGCCTGGTTGACAGGCGAGGTGTACGCACCGAAACGTGCCGCATTCTCGTGGTGCGGACCGGAGGTCGGCGGATCGGTGTTCCATTTGTCCGAGGTGCCGTCCGCTGCAAGAATGTGCTCCCCGGGCAGGGCGTTTACCACCTCGAAGGTGCAGCCGGCGGCCAGCAGCGTCGAGCGCACCCCTTCCCGGCCACCCGTGCCGTCGCCGTCACCCCCGCCCGCGAGCAACACGACGGCGATCACGATCCCCGCAAGTCCCACCGCGGCGGCGCCGAGCGCCCAGTTCGGGAGGCCGGCAATCCCGCCGGAGGTGCTCGATTTCGTGTGCGGTCGCGGCTTAGGCGGCATTCCAGCTCAGTCTAGACAACACCCACGCTGTTAGGGTCGGCCGGTGAACGGCTATCGCTTCTCCCACGATCTCCGGGTCAGGTTCGCCGAGACGGACGCGCAGGGCATCGCACACCATGCCTCGTTCATCGTGTGGTTCGAGGTGGCTCGCATCTCGTATCTGGCTGAGCACGCCGGCGGATACCGAGCGATCCAGGCGCAAGGCATCGAAGCGCTCACCACGACCGTCCACGTCGACTATCACCGCGCCGCCGCCTTCGACGACGTGCTGACCGTGTGGGCACGCTGCCGGGACGTCAAAGGAGCGCGGTTCCGCTACGAGTACGCGATCACACGCGACGGCGAGTTGGTGGCCGAGGGCTTCACGGGACACGCGACGGTGAACCGCGAGACGATGCGCCCGGTTCGTGTCCCTTCATGGTTCGTCGACGCCATCGCTGTCGCCGAAGCGGAGGGCTAATGCTGCGTCTCACAACGATCGTAGAAGCGGAGTCTCCATCGTCGTTGTGAGCCGCCGCACCAGATGCTTGCTGCACGTTGTCGGCCGCCCTACGGCCGACAACGTGATCCTGAAGAGGGCGCACTCCCTCACCGAGTTTCCGGTGGAACGTTGCGAGATGGCGCACTAGGAGCAGCTCACGCCGCCGGCGCGAACGGATCCGGCGCGGAGGACACGTCGGGGCCTGCAGCACCGGTGGCACCCGTGGCTCCGGTCGCGCCGGCAGGCCCTTCTGGCCCGGCCGCCGGCACGGGCTTCGCCTTCTTCGGCTTCTTCTTCGTGCCCACACGGACGACGCTCTTCTCGCCGACGTAGCTCGAGCGCCACACCGTGTCGAAGAGCAGCTTGCCCTTCGCGTCGTAGACGCGGCGACGCACAGACGTCGCCCGTGGCGGCGAGCCGACTTCCTCGGTGATGCGCGTGCCGGCCGGCAGCGTAGGATCGCGGACGATCTTCACGGGGATCGCCCCGCTGACGACGAGAGGCGCGGTCTCGGTCTCGACCTTGCGCGCGACCGGCGTCCCGTAGAGATTCACGGTGAGGCGACCCGGCGACACGAAGGTCCGGAGCAGCAGCCAGGCCCCGGTGTCGTTCCTGAACCTCATGTCCAGCCCGGGATAGTCGACGGTGGCGTCGCGACCCTGGGGGTAGTGCGAGATGTACAGCGCGTGGTTCGTCCGCTCCTCGATCGGCAGGCCGGAGTCGTACGCGGCGTTGAACACCGTGGTCGAGACCTGGCAGACGCCTCCGGCGATGCCGTTCACGAGCTCGGCGCCGACGATCACGGGTGCCTCCTGGAAGCCTGCCTCCACGGTGCGCCGGCCGGTCGTGTCGTTGAACGAGAAGATCTTCCCGGGCGCGATCAAGGTGTTGTCGATGAGCTTCGCGGCGAGCGCCACGTTGTGCAGCCGGCTCTCGGTGCCACTGTAGAGCGTCGTGTAGCTGGCCACGACATCCTCGATGCCCATGGCCTTGGCCTGTTCCGTCGAGCGTGCGGGCGCTGCGACGACGACGGGAAGCTGGACGACCCGATGCGTGGCTGAGAACAGCGTCCTGGACATCGCCGCAACCGTCTTCTCGCGGTGAAGCACGCGACCTTCGCGGGACGGCATGACGTAGATACCACGGTCCGCGTTGACCGCGAAACGGGCGTCACGCGGCTTCACGTTGACGATCCCGCTCAGCCGGTCGAACCAGCGGTCGAGGCCTCGGCCTCCGATCGTCACCTGCGACGAGCCGCCGGAGGGCAGCACCAGCATCTGAGCGATCTGCCTCGGCGGGATCCGCCACCGGGTCTCGCGATACGCGAGCCGAAGCGGGGAGTTGATCGCCCGGCGCGCGTCCGCCAGAGCCGGCGCCAGGTCGGCTGCGGTGACCGGCGGCGGTGTCGAGCGCACGGGCAGGCGGACGACCGACGCGCGATCGAGCGCTGCCAGGCTGCGAACCACTGAGGCCAGGCTGGCCGTGCGATCGAGCTCGCGACCGCTCACCCCCGGCACGATGCGAATGGCGAGGCCCTTCCGTCCGAGCGCGGCCGGCACGCTTCGCTCGGCAACGCCCTTTTCGACGGTGCTCACGAACCGCTCCACCAGCGAGCGGTAGCTGGTCACCGGGACGGTCGTATCCCCTCCGAAGAGTCGGATGCGGAGCCGCTTGAAACCGCGGAGTGGACCGAAGCCGCCGCCTGCGGCGTGGGCGTCGGCGACCGCCTTGCCGAAATCGGGCCGGACGCCGAGCTCGCGCGCCGTCGTCTCGAAACGCAGATCCGCAGCCGCGAACGAGAGCTGCCGCTCACGCACCCGGGCAAACCGCTGCTCGAGCACACGGCGGGCTTCCTGTGGCACCAGCCCGCCGACGTCGACACCGGCGATCAGCGTGCCTGCGGGCAGCACACTCCGCGAGCCCGCGAAGCCGAGGCCGACGGCGACGGCCAGCACCAGCAGGAATACGGACACGATGAGCGCACGCCGCAACCCGACGGCGCGCGCAGAACGACGCCGCCGGAGGCCCGGGCGTGCGATGGTGGTCTCCACCATCCGGAAATTCTACCGAGAGAGCCTCATCCGCCCCCGGGCCGTACGAGGATCACTCGCCCGGCAGGAAGATCTCCTTCGCGATCACGAGCCTCTGGATCTGCGAGGTGCCCTCGTAGATCTGGAAGAGCTTCGCATCGCGCATCAGCTTCTCGACGGGGTACTCCTTGATGTAGCCGTACCCCCCGAACACCTGCACTGCGTCGGTGGTCACCTTCATGGCGGTGTCAGCGGCGAAGCGCTTCGCGAACGACGAGTAGAGCGTGGCCTTCCGGCCGTACCCCGAATCGAGCATCCACGCGGCCTGCCAGGTGAGCAGGCGTGCGGCCTCGATCTCGGTTGCCATGTCGGCGATCATGAAGTTGACGCCCTGGTGCATGGCGATCGGCATGCCGAAGCTCACGCGTTCGCGCGCGTAGTCGACGGAGAGCTCATACGCCGCCTGGGCGACCCCGACGGCTCCCGCCGCGGTGCCCGGCCGCGTGAGGTCGAGTGTCTTCATCGCGATCTTGAAGCCCTGCCCCTCCTCACCGAGGCGGTTCGCTGCGGGGACGACGACGTCGCTCATCGAGAACGCCGACGTGTCCGTGGCCCGCTGGCCCATCTTGTCGAGATGCTTGTCGAGGGTCACGCCCGGCGTATCCATGGGGACGACGAAGGCGGACAGCCCACGGTGGCCTTTGCTCTTGTCGGTGGAGGCGAACACGACCGACCAGGCGGCATGGCCGGCGTTCGTGATGAACATCTTCGAGCCGTTCAGCACGTACTCGTCGCCGCGGCGCTCGGCAGTGGTCTTGATGCGTGCCGCGTCGGATCCGGCGTCCGGCTCGGTGAGGCCGAAGCAGCAGAGCAGCGGCGCGTCGAGGAGCGGACGCAGCCAGTGCCGCTGCTGCTCCTCGGAGCCCGCGACGAGCACGGGGCCTGCCCCGAGGGTGTTCGCGATGATCGAGACCGCGATCCCGGAGCATCCCCACGACAGCTCCTCCCCGATCAGCATGCCCTCGAAGCCGGGCAGGCCGAGGCCGCCGAGCGACTCCGGGATGTGCGGATTCATCAGCCCGACCTCGTGCGCCTTCGCGATCACGTCCGCCGGGTGCCGTTGCGTCTCGTCGTGGGCGGCAGCCACGGGCCGGATCTCCTGCTCGGCGAACGTGCGCGCCAGCTGGCGGAGCTCCTTCTGCTCCGGGGTCAGGGCAAAGGAGACGCCGCCGGTGACGGACGGCTCCGCAAAGGTGGTCATGTCGCTCCTCGACGTCGATTGACTGGTCAGTCAATCGTATTGTGCGGCTACCCGCGCCCCTCGTCAAGCCGGCACGGGTAGCGTCGCCCCGGTGACGCTCGCGCTGCAGCTGGAGCAGGTCGAGATCTGGCGGGTCGGGCCCGCCGGACGGGTTTCCATCGTCCAGGAGCTGGACTGGGCGGTGGCACCGGGCGAGGTGTGGGCCTTGCTCGGCCCGAACGGCGCAGGCAAGACGACGCTGCTGACGATGGCCGCGGCCGTGGAGTTCCCGAGCCACGGCACCGCCACGATCCTCGGCGAGCGCATGGGTCGCGTCGACGTGTTCGCCCTGCGCGAGCGGATCGGCTTCGTCGACGGCCGCGTCGGCCGGCGCCTCGCCCCGGAGCTCACGGTGCGGCAGGTGGTCGAGACAGGTGCGACACAGACGATCGGGTGGTTCCCCGACCGCATCGCCGCGGAGCAGGCTGCACGCTGCACCGAGCTGCTGGAGGTGTTCGGCGTGGAGCGGCTCGCTGGACGGCGCTTCCTCACCTGCTCGCATGGGGAACGGACGCGCACGCTCATCGCGCGGGCACTCGTTCCCCGCCCTCGCCTGCTGCTGCTTGACGAGCCGGGGTCGGGTCTCGATCTGGCCGGGCGTGAGACCTTGCTCGGCGCGCTCGACCGGCTGGTCGAGTCCGATCCTTCCCTGGCCACGGTGATCACCACCCACCATCTGGAAGAGCTGCCTCGCGCCGTCACGCACGCGCTGCTCCTGGGTCCCGACGGGCTGACGATCGCGCAGGGACAGGTTGACACCGTGCTGGCCGACGGCCCCCTGTCCGCGTGCTTCGGGCTCCCCGTGCGCTGCCGCCGCGACGAGACGGGGCGCTGGTCGGCCGTCGCCGGCGGCCACGAGCCCTGACGCAGCACGGCTCGCGGCGTCAGGCCCGGGCGTCGGCGCGGCGCTCGGCAGCCACGAGCTTGACCATCAGCGGGATCGAGAGCAGGATCGGCACGCCGAGGACGGGCCACAGCGCCTGGTAGCCATTCGTGGCCTCCAGCGAATCGCTGAAGACGTCGATCACACCACCGGCGAGTAGTGGGCCGATGATCAGCCCGACGCCCTTGGTCGTGGTCGCCAGGCCGGCGATCGCGCCGCGCTCGGCGGGTGGCATCAGCTTGAAGAGCAGACCCCAGGCGAGCGTCATCACCGCACCAGCGGCGACGGCGACGACGAAGACGATCCCGAGATACCACTGATGCCACTGCTGCGCCGCACCCGCCAGCACGAGGGCGGCGCCGTACAGGCAGCAGCCGACGACCATCACCGAGGCAAGCCCGAAGCGATCCCCGAGCTGGCCCGCGAACAGCGCGGCCACGACGTAGCCGACGGCGACCGCACCGAGGGCGAAGCTGGAGGTCTTGAGCGGCTCGCCGAGACCGTCCGTGAAGTAGAGGACGACGAAGGTGCGGGCGCCTGCGAACGTGCCCTCGAGTGCGGCGTTCGCGCCGAGGAAGATCGCCACGTCACGGTTGGACCTGAGGACCCGCCACGAGTGGGCGAGATAGACGCCGACGCCTTCGAACACACGCCCGTGGCCGCCGTCTTCCCGGACGAACACCACGGGGACGAGACACGCGACGGTGACCACGAATGCGGCCACGACGAACGGGCTCGGTCGCCAGAGATCGATGAGGAAGCCCCCACCGACCAGTGCCCCGCCGAGCGCGACCCCACGGAACACGTGTTGCACCCCCTGCGCCCGCCCGTACACGCTGCCGGGTAGAACGTCGGGATAGAGACCTCGATACGGCGGCTCGTAGACGTAGTACGCGAAGAAGAACGCGAACACCAGGAGTGCCGTCGTCCAGAAGCTCGGCATGAATGCCATCAGCGCAAGACAGAAGCCGAGGGGGCCGACGGCCACGAGCATGAAGGGGCGGCGTCTCCCGAGCGGCGTGTGGAAGGTGTCGCTCCAGGGGCCGATGACGAGCGGCAGCGTGAGCGCGAACACCCCCTCGGCCGCGAGCACGAGCGCGATCAGCGTGGTGGAGCTCGTGAAGCGGTCGAGCAGCGGCGGCAGATACGCGGCGGTCGTGGTCAGCGACCACGCCAAGCCGAGCGCACCGGCGCCGAGCAGCCCGATCGTGCGAACGTGGTTACGTGGGTCGTCGATCGGCGCCCGCGGCGAGCCCGCCGCAGACGACGTCGACGACGGTGCGCTCGGCACGCGCGACCTCCTCGTCGCCATCGGGAAGCCGGCCGAGCACCCAGCCGGTCAAGATCTCCTCGAGCGCGCCGTACACGACCCAGGCCGCCAGCCGTGGGTCGACGTCCGTCCGCAGCTCGCCGTCGGCTTGCCCCTGCTCGATCACGCGCTGGATGAGGTCGAAGACGGCAGACACCTCGTCCACCTGCTGCCTGAGCTTGGGGCTGCGCGCGATCTCTCGCACCATCACCGTCACCAGGTCTGGCGCGTTTCTCCAGGTGCGGAGCAGGATCTTGGCGATTCCCGCGAGCTTCTCGAGCGTCGGCTCACCCGCAGAGGCAACGGTCTCCAGCCGCTCCACGAGCTGCGACCAGTTCTCGCGGAACACCGTCTGCAGGACCTCGTCCTTCGAGGAGAAGTAGTGGTAGAGCAGCCCGTGGGCGACTCCGGCCTCCTCGGCGATGTCGCCCACACGCGAGGTGTGGTAGCCCTCCCGCGCGAACACGCGAACGGCAGCGTCGAGGATCAGCTGGCGCTTCTCCTCCTGGGCCTGGGCGCGGGCGGCGATTGAACGTCCGGTCAACCGTCAGAGGATACGGAGCCGGTCAGACCGAGCGCCGCCGGCAGCGCCAGCAGCGTGTCGATCCGCTCGGGCTCCTCCGGAAACCGGCCTTCGCGGTCGAGCAGGATCGCACGCATGCCGAGAGCGCGGGCTCCCGCGATGTCGTCGGCGAGAGAGTCCCCGACCATGACCGTCTCGTCGGCAGAAACGGCAAGTGCCTCGAGCGCGGCGGCGAAGATCGAGGGGTGCGGCTTGACGTAGCCGTGATGCACGGCGCCGACGGAGACGTCGACGTCCAGCGAGTGATGCTCGGCGAACTCCTCGAGATCCCGCTGGCCGTTGGAGATGAGCGCAACGAGCAGGCCATGCGCGCGCACGGCCTCGAGCGCGGGCAGCGCGTCGTCGAAGAGGAAGAAGTTCTCGTGGCGCGCCCATTCGCGCACGATGTCCAGTGCACACGCGCGGGCGCCCTCTGCGCCGCCGCCCATGCCGCGCACGATGTCCTCGGTGAATCGCACCCACACCTCTTCGTCGTGCTCCAGCTCGGGATGGTGCTCGAGATCGTCGAAAGCGGCGAGCCGCGCCGACTCATAGAGGTCCGGGTCGAGAGTGAGCGCGTGGCGGAGACCCGCCCGAAGGTACCCCTCGGGCCCGAGCTCCGGCCCGGGACGGAAGAGGGTGAAGTCGACGTCGAACAACACCGCGCGGAGCACCACCCGAGGATAGATGCAGGAGACCGATCCAGACCCGTGCGCTACCCTTCGTGCGCTCGGGGTGTGGCGCAGCCTGGTAGCGCGCTCCGTTCGGGTCGGAGAGGCCCCCAGTTCAAATCTGGGCACCCCGATAGGCAGCAGGCCGCCGGCCTGCCGGTTGAGATCCAGCCGGCGGGCCGGGCCGGCGTGGCGCCGGGCGCGGGCCGGCTGGCCACTTCAGGGGCTCACCGGCGACGTACCCCTTGTGATCCGGCGACGATGGCATAAGGATGTGAAATCGGGGTTGTCGATCGGGAGGAGCTGGGGTGTTCTGGAAGGACAAGACCGTGGTCGTGACCGGTGGCGCCGGATTCGTCGGTGGCAGGCTCAGCGCCGAGCTCGTCTCACTCGGTGCAGATGTGATCTCGCTGGACAACTACTTCTCCGGAAGCCGCGATGCCCACGTCGACGGTGTCGAGTACCGCGAGGGACACACGAAGGACATCCTCACCGCCATCCCGGAATCGCCCGACATCCTCTACCACCTTGGCGAGTACTCCCGCGTCGAGATCAGCCTCCGCGAGCCCGACGTGGTCTGGGACATGAACGTCCACGGCACCTTTCAGGTCCTCGAGTTCTGGCGCGCCAAGAGCCCCAAGCTCGTCTATGCGGGGTCGTCGACGAAGTTCGCGGACGGCGGGCTCGGTCGCGACCAGAGCCCGTACGCGTTCACCAAGGCGTCGAACTCCGAGCTCGTGCGCAACTACGCCGACTGGTACGGCCTCGACTACGCGATCACCTACTTCTACAACGTCTTCGGCCCGGGCGAGCGCGCCGGGGCGTACGGCACCGTGGTCGAGATCTTCCGGCAGAAGCAGGCGCGCGGCGAGGACCTCCCCGTCACCTCGCCCGGCACGCAGCGGCGCATCTTCACGCACGTCGACGACATCGTCGCCGGGCTGGTGCTGATCGGCGAAAAGGGGGAGGGTGACGAGTTCGGGCTCGGCTCGGACGAGTCGTTCTCGATCCTGGAGATCGCCGGCATGTTCGGAGGACCGGTGGTGATGGGCCCGGAGGTGGCAGGCAACCGCATGAGCGCCAGGCTCGACGTGACCAAGTCGCGCGCGCTCGGCTGGCGCGCCGTCCGCTCCGTTCGCGAGTACATCGCCTCGACCCGTGTGACCACCTCGTAACCGCACACAACGCCTGGCCAGGCTTAGGATTGCGGCCATGCCGCGCCGGGACGAGATCGTCGTGTACGCGAACGCCTTGCTCGACGTGGGCGCCTGGCAGGAGTACGGCCCGGCGGGCCTCCAGGTCGCCGGATCGGCCGACGTGACAAGGATCGCCTGCGGCGTCTCGAGCTCGCTCGAGCTCTTCGAGCGAGCCGTGAACGAAGGCGCAGACCTCGTCCTGGTTCACCACGGCCTCTTCTGGCGCAACGAGCCGCTGGTGATCGACGCGCGCACGCGCGGCCGTCTCGAGACGCTCTTCCGCGGTAATGCCTCGCTGCTCGCATATCACCTCGCCCTTGACGCACACCCGGAGCTCGGTAACAACGCCCAGCTCGTGAGGGCGCTGGGCGCGGAACCGGAGGCGACGTTCGCGGGCCTCGGTCTCGGAGCGCGCTTCGTGAGCCCCGTACCGATCGGCGATCTCGTCGCCCGTGTCGCGGCGGTCTGTGAGCGGGAACCGGTGACGTTCCTTCACGGCCCGGCCACGGTGTCCCGAGTCGCAGTGGCGACCGGTGGCGGCGGGTACGAGCTGATCAGGGCAGCTCACGAGGGGTACGACGGCCTGCTCACGGGAGAACCGGAGGAGCCGAGCCTCCACACCGCGCGCGAGCTCGGCATCCACTTGATCGCAGCCGGCCACCACGCGACGGAGCGGCTCGGAGTGCAGGCGCTCGCCGCGCACCTCGGCGAGCACTTCGAGCTGCCCTGGTCGTACATCGAGGTCGCGAACCCCGTGTGACCCGGCTGGTCCCCGGATCGGGGCATTGCTTCCATCTGCGACCGGCGGTATCCTCATGAGCATCATGCACGTTTCCGGGAGGCGGGCCCGTTGATTCCCGTCAGCCACGATCCGAGCAGCAGCGAAGCCCGACTGTGCGCCTTGCGCCGGCGGGTTTTTTGTTGCTCCCAGAAGGGAGGCACGCATGCCGAACCACCTGACGCCGGAGGAGCTTGCTGAGGAGCTCGGCCTGGAGCGTGAGACGATCATCAAGGTGTGTGTCGAGGAGGGCGTCCCCATCTATCAGGGCAAGATCGACAAGACGCTCTTCCAGGCGCAGTACGTCGCCGCAGGAGGCACGCTTCCGGTTCCCAGTCCGGCCTGAGCCCCAGGCTTCGGCACGGCGTCTCAAGCGGGCGGCCAGCGGCCGCCCGCTTCGTCGCTGGTGTGCGGTTGCCACGACGTGCGCTCGAAACACCCTCCGTGCGCCGGGCGTGGGAAGCGCGCCCGCCAGGGACACGGACACACACGCGCGAGCGGCCAGGGCCGTGCAGCAAGCATCCGGGCAGGAATGGAGCCAAGCCGCCCGAACCCGGTAGGTCCCGCCTACACTCCGAGAGGAAGCCATGCGTACGACCTGGAACGGATCTCTGAGCTTCGGGCTCGTCAGCATCCCCGTGGGCCTCGCGCCCGCCACGAAGCCTGCCGCGCGGCAGTCCGACATCTCGTTCCGTCTCCTGCATCGTGAATGCATGACCCCGATCAAGCAGAAGCGATGGTGCACGACCCACGATCGGGAGGTGGGCGCCGACGAGCTCGTCAAGGGCTGGGAGGTCGGCAAGGGGCAGTTCGTGCTGGTGGAGGAGGACGAGCTGGAGGCGCTCGAGAGCCAGGACGACTCGCGAGCCATCGACATCTCCCAGTTCGTGCCGCTGGCCGACGTCGACCCGATCTGGCTCGACCGCACGTACTTCCTGGTCCCGGGCTCTGCCCCCGCGCAGCGCCGGCCGTACCGGCTGCTCGTCGAGGCCATGCGGGACGGCGGGATGGGCGCACTCGGACGCTTCGTCCGCTCGGGGCGCGAGACGCTGTGCCTCGTCCGGACGCGCGGCAACGCACTCGTCCTCGAGACGCTCTTTCTCGCCGAAGACGTGTACTCGCAAGCCGAGATCGACGAGGCGATCGAAGGGACCGAGCTGAAGAAGGCCGAGCTCGGCCTGGCGCAACAGATCGTCGACGGACTGCGCGGGGAGTTCGACGCGGAGACGCTGACCAGCGAGTACCGCCGCGACCTGAAGACGCTGCTCGAGGCGAAGCTCCGCGGCGAGACGATCACCGCGCCCGAGCCGGTGACAGCGGCTGCACCGGTGATCGACCTGATGGAGGCGTTGAAGGCGAGCGTTGCTGCCGCACGGACGCGCGGCGAACCAGGCACCAAACCGAAACGCAAGCCGCCGGCGGAGCCGGCGACGGGTGCGCCAGCACGTAAGCGCGCCAAGGCTTCATAGTGCGCCCTCTCACAACGTCGCGCTCGAAACGGCTGACTAGCGGCAAGCGCGCGAAGCGCGCCCTCTAGGATCACAGGCCGACTGCCCCAGCAGCCGGCCTGTGCAGCAAACATGGTGCGGCATTAGCCGCTCGATCCCGCAGCTCGAGGGCGTAGGCTACGTCCGTGAACCGCCGCACGATTCCCGGCATGTGGCAGTCCGGGCTTGCCTCGCGGCCGCCCGACGCCGTCGCCTACCTGGTCCGCAGCGGAAGCTCCTGGTCGGAAGTGACCTGGGGTGAGGCGGCGTCCCGCGTGGAGGCGATGGCCAACGGCCTGCTGGCGCGCGGCGTCGGCAAGGGCGAGGTGATCGCCGTCCTCGCCCCGACGACGCTGGAGTGGACGCTCTTCGACTTCGCGCTCGCCTCGGTGGGCGGCGTCACCGCGCCCGTGTACTTCACGAGCTCGCCCGAGGATGCCCAGTACGTCGTCCGCCACGCCGGGGCGATCGGAATTCTCTGCGATACGGACGAGCAGCTGGCCAAGGTCGACGGCATGTCGCAGCTCCGCAAGGAGCTGACGCTGACCTATGCAGATCTGGAGCGTCTGGAGGAGGAAGGCCGCGCCTTCTCGCACGCCAACCCTCACGCGCTCGAGTCTGTCAGCGCAGCGATCGCAGACGACGACCTGTACACGTTCATCTACACGTCGGGTACCACCGGACCTCCCAAAGGCTGCATGATCCTGCACCGCAACTACTACGAGATGGCGGCGGTCGTGGAGAAGATGCCCGAGATGCTGCACGCCGGTGATCTCGCGCTGCTCTATCTGCCCATGGCCCACAACTTCGGGAGGCTCGTCTCCCTCGGCGGTGCCAAGATCGGGTACACGATCGCCTTCGAACCGAATCCGTACGCCGTCGCCGACGCGCTTCCGGCCGTACGTCCCACGTTCTTCCCGAGCGTGCCGCGAGTCTTCGAGAAGATCCACACGAACGTGGCAGCGGCCTTCGACGAGGCAACCGGGCCCAAACGCAAGCTCATCGACTGGTCGCTACGCATTGGTTACGACGTGGCTGCGCGGAGGCAGGCCGGCCTGCCGATCCCCAGGTCGCTGGCGCGCCGCCACCGGCTCGCAGACCGCCTCGTCTACAGCAAGGTCAAAGCGCGTCTCGGAGGACGCCTACGACTCGGGGTCTCGGGGGCCGCGCCCCTCGCCCAGAGCATCCTCGAGTTCTTCGCGGCGCTGGACATCCCGATCGTCGAGGCCTACGGGCTCACGGAGTGCACGAGCGGCGCCACGGCCAACAGGCCGATCGCCTACCGCCACGGGACGGTCGGTCGTGCGCTTCCGGGCTTCGAGCTCCGCCTCGCCGAGGACGGCGAGCTCGAGCTGCGCTCGGAGACCGTGTTCGCCGGTTACTACAAGGACCCGGAGGCAACGGCAGCGGTGCTGAGCGAGGACGGTTGGCTGCGAACGGGAGACATCGCCTCCATCGACGAAGAGGGCTTCGTCACGATCACCGACCGTAAGAAGGACATCCTGGTCACCGCGGGCGGCAAGAACGTCGCTCCGCAGAATCTCGAGGTCGCACTCAAGACGTCACGCTTCGTCTCACAGGCGATCGTCGTGGGCGACCGACGCCCCTACATCGCCGCGCTGATCACGCTCGATCCCGTCGAAGTCGCGTCGTGGGCCAAGGAGCAGGGGCTGACAGAGGACGTGACGACGCTGTCGACCTCCCCACAGGCGCAAACGTTGATCCAGGGTGTCGTCGACGAGGTCAACGCCGGGCGTAGCCGCTTCGAGCAGATCAAACGATTCGCCATCCTCCCCCGCGACTTCGAGATGGCACGCGAGGAGCTGACACCGACACTGAAGCTCCGTCGCAAGGTCGTGCTCGGCCACTTCGCCGACGAGGTCGACCGGTTGTACGCCGAGTAGCCGGCCGGTCGGTCGGGCTCGGCCGGATACGGGCCTTACCCGGGGCCGGTCTACAGGATGCGGCGCGCGCCGACCCAGGTCTGGTCGTACCAGCCCGAAAGGTCGGAGATCTTGACCACGTCGCCGGTGTGCGGGGCGTGGATGAACTGGCCACCGCCGATGTAGATCCCCATGTGGCCGAGCCCGTTGAAGAAGACGAGGTCACCCGGCTGCAGGTCGCTCCGGGCCACCGGCACGCCATAGCCGTACTGGGCGGCCGCGAGGTGCGGGAGCGAGACGCCGACGTGCGCGTAGACGTACATCGAGAACCCGGAGCAGTCGAAGCCGCTCGGCGTGCTGCCGCCGAACACATACGGGACGCCGAGGTACTGCATGGCGATGCCGACCACACCGGTGTACTTGGACGAGGGCGGCGGCGGAGCGGAGTCGGCGGAGCTCGCGGAAGACGACGACAAATCCTGCTCCGGCGTCGGCGCTCCCGTCGAGCTCGGCGTCCGGGCTGCCGCCCGGGCAGCGGCCAGCCGCTGCCGCGCCAGCTCCGCGGCGCGGGCCTCCTGACGGCGCTGCTCCTCGAGCAACCGGTCGATCTCCACCTTCTTCGACTCGTAGAGGCGCTGGCGCTCGGCGAGCCGGCCCTCGATCTCGCGGCGCGCCGCGTTCTTGTCCGCGACGACCTGCACCTGACGCTCCCGCGCCGCCGTCAAGGTCTTCTGCCGCTTGGCGATCTCACGGCGCGACGTCCTCGCAGCATCGAGGATACGTGCATCCTGAGCGCCCACCCGCTGTGCGACATCTATGCGGTTGAGCAGGTCATCCAGGCTCTCCGCACCCAGGATCACCTCGATCGCCCCACCGCCCGAGCCGTTGATGTAGAGGGCGCGGAGCCGGGCCGCGATGTGCGCCTGCGCCTTGGCGAGGCTGTCCTTGGCGATTCCGAGCCGGCTCTCGTTGAGCTTGAGGTCGCCCTCGATCTGGGCAAGCTGGAGGTTGGCCGCGTTGATCGACTCCTGTGCCAGCCCGAGCTCGCCGTCCAGGCTCTGCATCTCACCGAGGATGCGCTGCGCTTCGGCGCGGGCGTCCTCGATACGGTCGGCTTGCGCGCTCGACGCGGCCAGCAGCGCAGTCCCGACGAGCATCACGGCAAGCAGAAGCAGAGCGGGCCGTCGGAGCCGCGTCCCTGGCGATCGGTTGGCTCGACCTCGCACAGCCCAGCCGGTGGCGGAGTCACCCGTCACAGCCAGCCGACTGTACCATTCGGCTAGGTCGGCAGCAACCATGACCTGCCCAAAGGTCGTGCTAATCGGCACTTTCGACGATCGGGCAAGCCGGCCGGCGCACTCTCGACGACGTCGGAGGGACAAGCTACCGTGTAGCGAATGCGTCTCCGGGCGGTGGCTCTGCTCGTCGTGTGGCTGGCGGCGTCAGCCGCCGGACTCGCGGCCCCGGCCGGCCACGCGACCGAGACCGCGCTTCGCGACCGCCTGCGCGCCGCGCTCGCAGCCCCAGGACTCGCGCCGGGCCGCACGTCGGCGCTCGCCATCGATCTGCGGAGCGATCAGGTGCTGTTCGCCCACAACGGGCGCCGCGGCGTGGCGCCGGCTTCGAACGAGAAGGTGCCGGTGGCGTGGGCGGCGCTCGTTCACCTGGGGCCGAACCACCGCTTCGCGACCGAGGTGGTCGCCGACGGCGAGCGCAGGGGCGGGGTGGTCGACGGCGATCTCGTGCTCGTCGGCAACGGCGATCCCACGCTCGACGCGGACGACATCCGCGCCCTGGCGAGGATGGTGCGCGCGGCGGGGATCCGCACCGTGACCGGGCGGATCCGGGGCGACGAGTCCGCGTTCGACCTTCGGCGCGCCGGACCCGCCTGGAAGGCCGGGTTTCTCGGCCTCGAGTCGCCCGCGCTGTCCGCGCTCGTCGTCGACCGGGCGAAGGGCTGGCCGGGCCTCTCACCGCCCTTGCTCGCCGCCCGTGCGCTTCGCGAAGCCCTGGCCGAAGTGGGGGTCACAGCGGGTCGGCCCGGCCTTGGCAAGGCGCCGGACGGAGTCGAGCCACTAGCCGTCCATCGGTCGGCTCCACTGTCCGCGATCCTCCAGCCGATGCTCGCCGACAGCGACAACTTCACGGCAGAGATGCTGCTGAAGACGCTCGGTACCGTGAGCGGCAGGCGTGGCACCTCGGCGGCCGGTGCCGGGATCGTGATGTCGACGATGGAGGAGGCCGGCGTCCCGATGGCCGGCGTTGCCATCGTGGACGGATCCGGGCTCTCCTCCGACAACCGCCTGACCGCGGAAGCACTGGTCGGCGTGTACCGCATCGCACTGGCAGACGACGAGATTCGTCCGGTCTTCCTTGCCGCGCTGGCCAGACCCGGACGCGAGGGAACGATGGAGCAGCGCATCCCCGAGCTCCGCAAGCGCGTCCGGGCGAAGACGGGGACGACCCGCATCTCCTGCAGCCTGTCCGGGGTCGTCGACGGGCGGTACGCGTTCGCCGTGATCGAGACCGGCAACCCCGTCGCCAGCTGGACGGCCCGCGCCGCGCAGGACCGCTTCGTGCAGGTCCTCGCCTCCCTCGGCTGAGCCCGCGCCTGCGCGGTCACTGGCCGCCCCGCCGACTCGGTAGGCCCAGGCTCAGAGGCCCGCCGGCGGCTCAGCCTCGGAGCAACGCCTCCAGCTCAGCCTCCCGCAGTACCGGCACACCGAGCTTCTCGGCCTTCGCGAGCTTCGAGCCGGGGTTCTCGCCGGCGACCACGCCGCTGGTCTTCTTGGAGACGGAGTCGGAGACCTTCGCACCGAGCGCCTCGAGAGCCGCCTTCGCCTCCTCCCTCGTCAGGCCTTCCAGGGTGCCGGTGAGGACGTACTGCTGCCCGCTCAACCTGCCCGCCACCGGCCGCTCGGCCACGCCCGCCTCGAGCGTGAGGCCGAGCGCCCGCAACTCCTCGACCAGCCTCCGGTTGTCATCCTCCCCGAACCACTCGACGACCAGTTCCGCCCGGTCGGGGCCAAAGCCCTCCACCGCCTCCACCTGCTCCTGGGTCGCGGCGAGCAGCGCGTCGACCGTGCCGAAGTGACGGGCGAGGTTGCGGGCCAGCACCCAGCCGACCTTCGAGATGTTGAGCCCGAACAGCACCCGGGAAAACGGCTGCTGCTTCGACTGCTCGATCGCTGTCACCGCCCGGCGCGCCGAGATCGCACCGTAACCCTCGATGCCGGCGAGTTGCTCCTCGGTGAGGCGATAGAGGTCCGGCATCGACCGCAGCAGCCCCTCCGACCAGAGCTTGCGCACGAACTGCTCGCCGACCCCTTCGATGTCCATCGCCGCAGACACCCAGTGGATCAACGTCTCCAAACCGCGCGACGGGCACGAGCGATTGGGACACCGGTGCATCACCTCCCCCTCCGGCTTCACCACGTCCACGCCGCACAACGGGCAGTGGCTCGGCATGCGGAACGGCACGGTGCCGGGACCGTGCTCCTCTGCCGGACCGACGACCTGGGGGATCACGTCCCCCGCGCGCTGCACGATCACCCGATCGCCTTCGCGGATGTCCTTGCGGTTGATGTCTTCCTCGTTGTGCAGCGTCGCGGTGGAGACGGTGACGCCGCCGACGTGGACGGGCTCGAGCTCTGCCCACGGGTTGAGCGCGCCCGTGCGACCGACGCGGACGTGGATCCGTCGCAGGGTCGTCACGGCCGTCGAAGGCGCCCACTTGTAGGCCCGAGCCCAGCGCGGGCGCTCGTGGAGTGCTCCGAGACGTCCCTGCTGATCGAACGAGTCGACTTTGATCACGGCTCCGTCGATCTCGTAGTCGAGACCACGCCGCCGGACCTCCCAGTCGGCGCACACCGCGGCCACCTCGTGAACCGTGTCCACGCGCCGGATATCGGGGTTCGTTCGAAAACCGAGCGTACGCAGCCACTCGAGCATCGCGAACTGGCCGTCGACGCCGACTCCGTCGCTACGCGCCCCCGCGCCGTAGATCCAGATCGACAGCGGGCGCTCGGCGGTGATCGCCGGGTTGAGCTGACGCAACGAACCGGCGGCAGCGTTGCGCGCGTTCGGTGCAGGCCGCTTTCCCGCCGCGACCTGCGACGCCGTCCAGCGCTCGAAGCCGCTGATCGGGAAGTACACCTCTCCGCGCACCTCGAGGAGCGCCGGGACCTCCCCACCGTCCTCGCGCAGGCGGAGCGGGATCGCCGTGATCGTCCGCAGATTCGCGGTCACATCCTCCCCCCGCTGACCGTCGCCTCGCGTCGCGCCGCGGACGAAGACCCCGCCTTCGTAGACCAGCGAGATCGCCGACCCGTCGATCTTCGGCTCGACGACGAACGAGACCGGCTCGTCCGTGCCAAGGCGCTTCCGCACGTCTGCCGCCCACTTGGACAGCGCGTCGTCGGTCGTGACCTTCTCCAGTGAACCCATCGGCAGCAGGTGGGCCACCTTGGTGAATCCCGACGCCGGAGCTGCGCCAACCCGCTGCGTCGGCGAATCGCCGGCCACCAGCTCCGGATACGCCGCCTCCAGCTCCTTGAGCTCGTCGAAGAGCACGTCGTACGCGCTGTCCGGGATCTCCGGGTCGTCGAGGACGTGGTAGCGGTAGTCGTGGTGCTCGATCAGACGCCGGAGCTCAGCCGCCCTCGCCGCCGCGTCAAAGGACATCCAGGAGCTCCCCGGCCGTGCGCACGAAGGCATCCGGCCCCTGCGCGAGCAGCGATGCGTCGGGATGGATACCACCCCACCCCACTGCCACCGCGAGCACGCCGGCCGCCCGCGCGGCGGTGACGTCGAACGGCGAGTCCCCCACGTACGCAGCGTCCGCTGGCTCTCCGCCGAGGGCGTAAAGCGCGGCGAGAATCGGCTCGGGGTCGGGCTTGTGGCGCTCCGTGTCCTCCGAGGCGATCAGGATTTCCGTCAGCTCCTCGAGAACGGGGAACCGCCCGAACGCCAGCCCTACGGTGGCGCGCCGCTTCGCGGTGACGATCCCCAGCCGCCTCCCCTGTGCCCGCAGGAGGGGGAGCAGCTCGAGCACCTCGTCGAAGGCACGCAGCTCCGAGTGCAGCGGCTCATTGTGGGCCCGGTAGACCTCGACGAGCTCGTCTGCCCGGTCCGGCGCGAGCTGCTCCATCTGCCAACGAAGACCCGGGCCGCCGATCGCCGCACGAATCTCGACCTCGTCCGGATCGACGCCGAGCACCGTCCGCGCCGCATGTCTCATGGACGCGACGATGATCGACCCGGAATCGATCAGCGTGCCGTCGAGATCGAAGAGCACGACCGAGCGCACCCGCGCGATCCTACCCGGGGCCCCTACGCATCCTCGTATTCGACCCGATCGAGGTACAGCCCCCAAGGCGGCGCGGTGATCCCGGCCTCGCTTCGCGGACGCCCCTGGAGGAGGACCCGCAGGCGCTCGGGTGCGTCCCGGCCGAAGTCGAGCATCGTTCCCACGAGCGTCCGCACCATATGCCGCAAGAAGGAGTCCGCGCTGATCGTGAACACGAGATGCTCGCCCTGCCGCTCCCAGCGAGCGGCGCGCACGGAGCGCCTCAGCACCTCGTGCTGCGTCTCGGTCGGCGTGAAGGCTGTGAAGTCGTGCTCCCCGGCGAGCAGCTGTGCGCCCGACTCGAGGGCGGCGAAGTCGACGGGACGCGGCCACCAGAGCGACCGGCGCGCCTCGAGCGGCGACCGCGACCGGCGGTCGAGCACGAGATACCGGTACGACCGAGAGCGCGCCGAGAACCTGGCGTGAAACCCTTCCGGCGCTCGAGCGGCATCGAGAACCGCGACGTCAGGAGGCAGCACCCTGTTCAGCGCTTCCGCGACACGCTCCGTAGGAGGCCCACCGGAGACGCCGACCGACACCACTTGCCCCAAGGCATGCACGCCTGCGTCAGTCCGGCCTGCGACGGCCATCCCCTCCCAGGCCGGGAACACCCGGTCACACGCGTCACGGACGGCTCCTTCCACCGTGCGCCTCCCAGGCTGACGGGCCCAGCCCTGGAACCCGGTTCCGTCGTACTCGAGAGTCAGACGAAGGGTGGTCACGGGAGCAATTGTGGGGTCAGACCCCGCGACCCGCACGGAACCAGGAGCGCCTCGTCATTGGGGTCAGACCCCTGGCGCCACAGGCTGGTACAAGCGGGGTCTGACCCCGCGACCCGCGCGGAACAAGGAGCGCCTCCCTATTGGGGTCAGACCCCGGCGCGTCAGCCCTTTGCCAGCCTCATGCGGGCGCGTGATCGACGAGCTCCAGAAACACCATCTCGGCTGCATCGCCCTGGCGGGGGCCGAGCTTGACGATCCTGGTATAGCCACCTGGCCGCTCCGCGAAGCGCGGCGCCACCTCGGCGAACAGACGGTGCACGACGTCATTGGAGCGAAGCTCGGCCATGGCCAGTCGCCGCGCATGCAGGTCGCCGCGCTTGCCGAGTGTGATCAGCTTCTCGGCATACGGCTTGACCGCCTTCGCCTTGGCCTCGGTCGTCTGGATACGGCCGTGCGTGATCAGCGAGCCGGCAAGGTTCGAGTAGAGAGCCCGCCGGTGCGAGGCGTCGCGCCCCAGCTTCTTTCCCGATCGCGCGTGCCGCATCGCGCTACGCCAGTTCCTCGCCCTTGAGCGCGAGACCGTGCTGCGCGAGGGTCTCCCTGACCTCCTCGATCGACTTGCGACCGAAGTTGGGGATCGCGGCCAGCTCGGCCTCGGACTTGGTGGTGAGGTCGCCGATCGTCTCGATGCCGACGCGCTTCAGGCAGTTGTACGACCGCACACCGAGCTCGAGCTCCTCGATCGGGAAGTTCTCCATCCCGTGCAGCGACGCAGTCTCGGCCGACACCTCGCCCTGCGCCTCGCCGAACCCCTCGATGCGCTCGATGTCCGTGAAGATCGCAAGCTGCCGAATCAGGATCTCAGCGGCCTGTCCGATCGCCTCCTTCGGCTCGATCGAGCCGTCGGTCGCGATGTCCAGCACGAGCTTGTCGTAGTCGGTGCGCTGACCGACGCGTGCCGCATCGACCTCGTACGAAACACGGCGTACGGGCGAGAAGATCGAGTCGATCGGGATCACGCCGATCGACGTCTCCGGCCCGCGATTCTGCTCCGCCGGGACGTAACCGCGGCCACGACCGATGGTCAGAGTGATCTCCAGCTTGCCCTTGTCGGCCAGATGCGCGATCTCGAGCTCGGGGTTCAGGATCTCCAGGTCGGCCGGCGCCTCGATGTCGGCCGCCGACACCACGCCCGGGCCCTTCTTGGCGAGATGCACTTCGATCTCGGGGGAGTCGCCGTGCAGCCGGCAGATGAGGCTCTTGAGGTTGAGGATGATGTCGGTGACGTCCTCGCGCACCCCCGGGAGGGTGGTGAACTCGTGTGCGACCCCCTCGATCTTGACGGCGGTCACGGCAGCGCCCTCGAGTGAGGAGAGCAGCACCCGGCGCAGCGAGTTCCCGAACGTGTAGCCGAAGCCACGGTCGAGCGGCTCGATGGCGAACACGCCACGGTTGTCGTCGGTCTCCTCCGACACGATCCTCGGGATCTGGAACTCCATCAGGCTTGGCAACAAAGGTTCCTTTCGGTTTCCGGCGCCCGCAGGCCTCGAGCCCGCGGGCGGTTCCTGCTCATTTCGAGTAGAGCTCGACGATCAACGACTCCTGGACCGGCGTGTCGATCTCGGCGCGCTCGGGCCACTTCAGCACCTTGCCGGTGAGCCCCTCGTGATCAGCCTGGAGCCAGGGGGCAACCGACGCTGTGAGATCGGTGGCGTCGCGAATGATGCTCGCCGCGGCGCTACCCGTCTTCAGGGTGATGACGTCGTTCGGCCGTACCCCGAAACTCGGAATGTTGACGCGCCGGCCGTTGACCTGGAAATGCCCATGGCGCACGAGCTGCCGGGCCTGCGCGCGCGAGCCCGCGAAGCCGAGGCGGTAGACGACGTTGTCGAGGCGGGTCTCGAGCATGCGGAGGAGGTTCTCACCCGCCGGGCCTGTCGCCCGGTTCGCCTTCTCGTACGTGTTGCGGAACTGTTTCTCCAGCAACCCGTAGAAGCGGCGCGCCTTCTGCTTCTCGCGCAGCTGCAGCAGGTATTCGCTCTGCTTGATGCGACCGCGGCCATGCTCGCCGGGCGGGTACGCGCGGCGCTCGACCGCACACTTCTCGGTCAGGCAGCGCTCGCCCTTGAGGAAGAGCTTGATGCCCTCGCGACGGCACATGCGGCACTTGGGTCCCATGTCGCGGGCCATCTAGCGGTCACCTCCTGCACAGATCGCGGTTGCAGGCCGCGAAATGCGAGCAGCGCAAGGACGCAGGGAGGATTCGTAGCCGAAGGCTACGGATGCGACTGAGGACGCCGCGATGCGACGCATTGCAGCGCGCATGCGGCCGTGAGGTGTGGAGGAGGTGACCGCAGTCACACGCGCCTTCGCTTCTTCTGACGGACGCCGTTGTGCGCCTGCGGGGACACGTCACGCACACCCACGATCTCGAGGCCGGCCGCCTGCAGCGAGCGGACTGCGGTCTCCCGGCCGGAGCCGGGGCCCTTGACGAACACCTCGACCTTTTGCAAGCCGTGCTGATCCATCGCCTTGCGGGCGCAGTTGTCGGCGGTCACCTGGGCCGCGAACGGGGTGGACTTGCGGGATCCCTTGAACCCGGACGACCCGGCCGACTCCCACGCGATCACGTTGCCCTCCTTGTCGGTGAGCGTGACGATCGTGTTGTTGAAGGAGGTCTTGATATGGGCCTGGCCGATCGCGACGTTCTTGCGGACGCGGCGGCGAGCTCGCCCCTTGGCGGCGGACTTTCGGGGAGGCGCCATTACTTCTTCTTGCCTCGGCTGACGGTCTTCTTGGGGCCCTTCCGCGTGCGCGCGTTCGTCTTCGTGCGCTGCCCGTTCACGGGCAGGCCGCGACGGTGGCGGATCCCGCGGTAGCAACCGATCTCGGACAAGCGCTTGATGGCCTGGGAGCGGTCACGCCGCAGGTCGCCTTCGACTTCGACGTGCTGGTCGATGTAGCCGCGCAGCTTGTTCACCTCGTCGTCGGTGAGGTCCTTGATCTTCTGGTCGCGATCGAGCCCGAGCGCGTCGCAGATCTTCTGCGCCGTCGGCTGACCGATCCCGAAGATGTACGTCAGTCCGATCTCGAGCCTCTTGGAGTTGGGGAGGTTGACCCCGGCGATACGTGCCAAAACGTCTCCTCTATCCCTGGCGCTGCTTGTGGCGGGGGTTCGTGCAGATGACCATGGTGCGGCCGTGCCGCTTGATGACGCGGCAGCGTTCGCACATTGGCTTGACTGAAGGGCGGACTTTCATGGGTTCCTATCGAGGCGCTCAGCGAAGACGGAAGGTGATGCGGCCGCGGGTAAGGTCGTAGGGGGAAAGCTCCACCTTGACCTTGTCGCCCGGAAGGATGCGGATGTAATGCTTGCGCATCTTCCCGGAGATGGTCGCGAGGACGCTGTGACCTCCCTCGATCTCGACGCGGAACATCGTGCTCGGCAGAGCCTCGACGACCTCGCCTTCGACCTCGATCTTCTCTTCCTTGACTGCCAAGCCTTTCCTCGCGCGTTCACGCGCCTGTCGAGGTGAACCGAAACGGGATGCTGCACAGGCCCGACCCGCAGAACCCCAACCCGCAGATTCGCACGGCCCGAGAACCGCGCCGCGGGAGGCATCACTGTAGCAGAGACGCCCCTTCCTTTGCGACCCCGACACGCGGAGTCAGGACGCGGGGCCCGTCTGCGGTGACGGCGACCGTGTGCTCGAAGTGAGCCGACAACGACCCGTCCACGGTCGGGATCGTCCACCCGTCAGCCAGGATCGTGACGTCCGGCCGCCCTGCCGTGATCATCGGCTCGATCGCCACGGTCATCCCTTCCTGGAGCTTCGGCCCGCGACCGGGCTGGCCGAAGTTGGGAACGTGGGGCTCTTCGTGGTAGTGCCGTCCCACGCCGTGCCCGACCAGGCTACGCACAACCGAGAAGCCCGCCTTCTCCACGACGGTCTGGACGGCGTGTGAGATGTCCCCGACGCGGTTGCCCTCGCGTGCCTGCATCACCCCGGCACCGAGCGCCTCCTGGCATGTGTCGAGAAGGCGCGTGGCCTCTTCGTCGACCTCGCCGACGCTGAAGGTGTAGGCGCTGTCCGCGATCGCCCCGTCCAGCGTGACCCCGACGTCGATGGTCACGAGGTCTCCCTGCTTCACGACTTGCGGCCCGGGGATCCCGTGCACCACGACCTCGTTCACGGAGATGCAGATCGCCCCGGGAAACGGATCCTGGGTGGAGGAGCCCCCGTAGCCCTTCGAGGTCGGGATGCCTCCGTGCGAGAGGATGAAGTCCTCGGCGAGCGCGTCCAGCTCGCCCGTCGTGATCCCCGGTGTGATCCGCTCTCCCACATGCGCGATCGTCGCGGCGCTGAGCGCGCCCGCCTGGGCGATCCGCTCGATCTCGGCGTGGCCCTTCCGGATGATCGGCATCAGGTGCCCAGGAGAGCTGCGACGATCCCCGCGTGGACGGCGTCGATCGAGTCGTCGGCGTCGACCGGCACGAGCGTGCCCCTCTTTCGATAGTGCTCCTGGAGCGGCGCGGTCTGATCGCGGTAGATCTCCAGGCGGCGGGCGATCGCCTCGGGTGTGTCGTCGGCTCGCCCCTCCGCGTCGGCTCTCGCGAGCATGCGTTCCGTCGCGACGTCGTTGCTCAGCTCGAAGCAGAGCACGGCGTCCACCGGCCGCCCGATGCCGTCCAGCCACTGGTCGAGTGCCTCCGCCTGCGCGCGATTCCGCGGGAACCCGTCAAGAATGAACCCGCTCACAGCGTCTGGCCCGGACAATCGCTCCTGCACCAGTGCGATCGTCAGGTCGTCGGGAACGAGCTCCCCGGCGTCGAGAATCGCCTTCACACGGACGCCCAACGGCGTCTGGTCGGCGATCGCCGCCCGGAACATGTCACCGGTGGACACGTGAGGCACGCCGAGCTCGGTGGCCAGGAGCTTCGCCTGCGTGCCCTTGCCGGATCCCTGAGGGCCGAGGAGGATGATGTTCATCGGGTTGTCGCAGAGGACCGGGTTACTTGAGGAAGCCCTCGTAGTTGCGCATCATCATCTGCGACTCCATCTGGCGCATCGTGTCGAGCGCGACGCCGACGGCGATCAGCACGGACGTACCGCCGAGCGCACCGGCGTTCGCCTGGGAGAACCCGCCGTAGGTGATGAACAGGCTCGGCGCGACTGCCACCAGCGCCAGGAACAACGAGCCCGGCAGTGTCAGGCGGGTGAGCACGCGATCGAGGTACTGCGCGGTCGGCGGGCCGGGGCGGATCCCCGGGATGTAGCCCCCGTACTTCCGCAGATTGTCGGACTGCTCGACCGGGTTGAACTGGACGGCCGTGTAGACGAACGCGAACATGATGATCAGCGCGCCCTCGACCAGGATGAAGAGCAGATCCGTGGGGCTGAAGTGACGGTTGATGAAGTCCTGCGTCGCCGGGAGGTACTGCGCGATCGTCTGCGGGAACGCCAGCAACGCCGCCGCGAAGATCACCGGGATCACGCCGGCCATGTTCACGCGGAGCGGCAGATAGGTGGAGCCGCCCGACGTGACGCGGCGTCCGACCTGCCGGCGCGCGTACTGGATCGGGATCCGGCGCTGCCCCTCCTGCACGAACACGACGGCGGCGATGATCAGCACCGCCAGCAGCGGGAAGAAGATGCGCTCCATGGGCCCGCCGTTCCACCACGCCGAGATACCGATGGGCAGCCCCGTGAGGATCGAGGCCAGGATCAGCACGGAGATGCCGTTGCCGATTCCGCGCTTGGTGACCTGCTCGCCCAGCCACATCAGGAGTGCGGTACCGGTCGTCAGCGTGACGATGATCAGCACGGTGCGGCCTGCGTTCGCCTCGAGTGCGTTCTGGTTGCGGAAGAGAATCGAGTATCCGAGCGCCTGCGCCGCGGCAAGCACGATCGTCAGATACCGCGTGTACTGGTTGATCCTGGCGTAACCGGCCTCGCCTTCCTTCTGCAGCTCGGCCAGCTTGGGGATCACCACCGTGAAGAGCTGGATGATGATCGAAGCGGTGACGTACGGCATGATCCCGAGCGCGAAGATCGAGAACTGCGACAGCGCCCCGCCGGAGAAGAGGTTGAGCAGGCCGAAGATGCCTCCCTGCCCGCTGAAGAAATTCTCGATCGCATCTGCGTCCACACCGGGCGCAGGGATCCACGAGCCCAGCCGGTAGACGGCGAGCACGAGCGCGGTGAAGAGCAGCCTGCGCCGGAGCTCCGGCACCCGCCAGGCATTGGCGAGCCACGTGAACACGTGAGGGGACGAGGAGCGCGTGGCCGCAGCCGCGCGCTACTCCGAGGCCTCCTCGGCCTCGACCGTCTCGGCGGGCGCCTCGGCCTGCGGCTCGTCGGGCTCGACGACATCAGCCGCCGGGCGGGTCGACCTCGTCTTCCGCTTCTTCGGCTGAGGCTCGCCGCGCAGCCATGTCACCGAGCCGCCGGCGGACTCGATCTTCGCCTTCGCCGACTTCGAGAAGCCATGGGCGGACACCGTCAGCTGCTTCGAGAGCTCGCCGACACCGAGGATCTTGATATCGACGGACAGCTTCTTGATCAGACCCTTCGCCTTCAGCGCCTCCGGCGTCACTTCCTCCCCGGCGGCGAAGCGCTGCTCGAGGTCGCGGAGGTTCACCGGCTGCTGGAAGGTGCGGAACGGCCCGACGGGCATCGCGTCGGCGGAGGTGTTGCCGCGCAGCTTCCCGAACCGCATGTCGATCGGCATCTGGCCACCCTCGAACCCGGCCGGCATCTTGTGGGAGCCCGCGCGGGACTTCTGTCCCTTCAGGCCACGACCGCTGTATCGGCCCTTACCGGACCCGAGGCCGCGACCGACACGCTTCCGATCCTTGCGAGGCTGGGCCGGCGAAAGCGAATGGAGATTGAGCTCCTCGGCCATCACTTCCCTCCCTCGTTCTCGACCCGGACGAGATGCGCGACATGGCGAAGCATGCCGTCGAGCGCCGGTCCGGCCTTGTGCTCGGCGGTCTGGCCGATGCGCCCCAGACCGAGCGCGCGCAGCGTGCCGCGATGCTTGCCCGAGAACCCGATAGAGCTCTTCACCTGCGTCACCTTCACCGTCATGTCACGGCCTCGGCGGGCGCGACCGGGGGCGGGGGCGAGTAGGGCAGCACGTCGCGAATGGACTTCCCACGCGCCGCGGCCACATCCTCGGGGCGACGAAGCTTCTTCAAGCCGTCCACGGTGGCTTTCGCCATGTTGATCGGGTTGGTGGTGCCCAGGCTCTTCGCGAGCACGTCACGAATCCCGGCCAGCTCGAGTACCGCGCGCACGCCGCCGCCGGCAATGACACCTGTGCCCTCGCTTGCCGGGCGGAGCACGACACGCGCTGCGTCGAACCGACCCTCGATGCGGTGTGTGATCGTGGAGCCGTGCTTGGGCACGGAGAAGAGATTCTTCTTCGCGTCGTCCACGGCCTTCGAGATGGCGAGCGGGACCTCCCGCGCCTTGCCGTACCCGACGCCGACCCGGTCGACCTCGTCACCGATCACGACGAGCGCGGTGAACGAGAAGCGCCGGCCGCCCTTCACGACCTTGGCCACACGGTTGATCTCGATCACCCGCTCCTTCAGCTCGCGGGACTCAGCTGCCTCGGTGATGCTCAAAACTGGAGCCCTCCCTCGCGCGCGCCGTCCGCGAGCGCTTTGACTCGTCCGTGGTAGAGATAGCCGGCGCGATCGAACACGCAGGCGGTGACGCCCACACCCGCCGCGGCCTTCGCGAGCGCCTTGCCGACCTCGTGGGCCTGCTCTGTCTTGTTCCCCGGGAAGGATCGCATCTCGAGCCAGCTTGCGGACGCGACCGTGAGACCCCGGTCATCGTCGACCAGCTGCGCGAAGATGCCCCTGTTCGAGCGGAAGACGGCCAACCGTGGACGCTCCGCGGTTCCGGACACCTTGCCGCGGACTCGGCGGTGACGCCGCTCCCGCGCTTCACGTACTGAAAGCTTGCTCGCCATCAGGCTCGTTTCCCGACCTTTCTGCGGACCTGCTCGTCCTTGTACCGGATGCCCTTGCCCTTGTACGGCTCGGGTGGGCGGATCTTGCGGACCTCGGCCGCCGTCTGCCCGACGACCTGCTTGTCCGTGCCCTTGACGAGAATCTGGGTCGGCGCCGGGACCTCGAAGGAGATGCCCGCGCGCGGAGTGACGGTGACGGGATGCGAGAACCCGACTGCGAGCTCCAGGTCGGAGCCCTTGAGCGTCGCACGGTAGCCCACACCCGTGATCTCGAGCTGCTTCTCGAAGCCCTTGGTCACTCCCTCGACCATGTTCGCGATCAACGTCCGGGTCAGCCCGTGCAGGGCACGATCGGGCCCGCGATCGGTCGGCCGGCTCACGGTGAGCACACCCTCTTCCTGCGCGATCGCCATGCGCTGCGGCACCTGCTGCTCGAGCGAGCCGAGCGGGCCGTCGACCTTGACGTGGCCGCCCGCCGAGATGGCGACCGAGACACCAGAGGGGAGCTCGATAGGACGTCTTCCGATGCGGGACATGCGCCGGCTACCAGACGAAGGCGATCACTTCACCGCCGACGCCGCGCTCGGCGGCCTGGCGGCCGGTGATGACACCGGTCGAGGTGGACAGGATGGCGGTACCCAGACCGCCGAGGACGCGCGGCAGGCGGTCCTTCTTCGCATAGACGCGACGGCCGGGCTTGGAGACGCGCTTGAGGTCGGTGATCACGCGCTCACGGCCCTTGGTGTACTTCAACTCGATCACGAGCGTGGCCGCGGGGGCCCCTTCCTCGACGCGGAAGCTCTTGATGTAGCCCTCGTCCTTGAGCAGGGCGGCGATCTGCTCCTTGAGCCCCGAGGTCGGCATCGACGCCGACGCGTGCAGCGCGCGGTTGGCATTGCGGATGCGGGTGAGCATGTCGGCGATGGGATCGGTCAGCATCGGCTCTGGCTCCTACCAGCTCGACTTGGTCATGCCGGGGATCGCGCCCTCGTGGGCCAGGGTGCGCAGGCAGATGCGACAGAGCTTGTACCGCTTGAACACGGCGCGCGGACGCCCACAGTTCGAGCAGCGCGAGTAGGCGCGAACGGGGTACTTCTGTGTCCGCTTCTGCTTGGCGATCATGGACTTCTTGGCCACGTGCTACCTCGTCCTTTCGGTGGCGAAGGGCAAACCGAGCGCGACCAGCAGGGCTCGCGCGTGATCGTCGGTCTCGGCGGTCGTCGTGATGGCGACGTCGAGACCGCGAACGGTCTGCACGCTGTCGTAGTCGATCTCGGGGAAGATGATCTGCTCGCGAAGACCCAGCGAGTAGTTGCCGCGACCGTCGAACGAGCCCGGGTTGAGCCCACGGAAGTCACGGATGCGCGGGAGCGCGATCGAGACAAGGCGATCGAGAAACTCGTACATGCGCGCGCCGCGAAGCGTGACGCGGGCCCCCACGGCCATGCCTTCACGAAGCTTGAAGGCGGCGATGGACATGCGGGCGCGGCGCACCTGAGCGCGCTGGCCCGCGATCGTCGAAAGCTCGTCGATGGCGGAGTCGAGTGCCTTGGCGTCGGTCTTGGCCTCGCCGACACCCATGTTGAGGGTGATCTTGGCCACGCGCGGGACGCGCATCATCGAGTCGAGGTCGAGCTCTGCAAACAGCTGCGGCCGGATGTCGTCCTCGTAGCGTTTCTTGAGGCGAGGCACGTAGGTCTCCGTGCTCATGCTTGCCCCCAGAGCCGGAACCCGCTCCCGCGGATCCCGGCTCGGGAAAACCCCTGAAGCGGCCGCTGCCGCGGCCGGCCGCAACCACGGGACGCAGGGCGGAAGGTTGACAGAGCGTGTCTCATCAGTCGATCTCCTGCCGGCAGCCGTCGCGCTTGCACACCCGGACACGTCGCGTCATGCCCTTCACGTCCTTGACGGTGACTCCGACACGCGTAGCCTGCTTGCAGACCGGACAGACGAGCATCACGTTGGACACCGGCAGCGGCACAGGCTTCTCGATGATCCCACCGGGAATCACCTGGACGCCGCCCATGCGGCTTGCGTCGCGGACGGGTCGCGGCTTGGTGTGCCGCTTGGCCAGGTTGACGTTCTCGACGATCACCTTGCGATCCGAGGGGCGGGCCTCGATCACGCGTCCCTGCTTGCCCCGGTCCTTGCCGGACAGCACCTGGACGAGGTCGCCTTTCTTGACACGCATCGTTGTTGCCACCTCTCAGAGCACCTCGGGAGCGAGGCTGACGATCTTCATGAAGTTCTTCTCGCGCAACTCACGGGCGACCGGCCCGAAGATGCGCGTGCCGCGGGGGTTCATCTGGTTGTCGATGATCACGGCCGCGTTCTCGTCGAACCCGATCAGCGTGCCGTCATCGCGGCCGTAGGGCTTTTTCGTGCGGACGACGACGGCCTTCACGACCTCGCCTTTCTTCACGGAGCCCTGCGGCGTCGCTGCCTTCACGGTAGCAACGATGATGTCTCCGACCCGGGCGTACCGGCGGTGCGAGCCGCCGACGACACGGATGCAGAGCAACTCGCGGGCGCCGGTGTTGTCGGCCACGCGAAGACGGGATTCCTGCTGAATCATCTCTTCCCGGCCCCTACTTGGCCGCCTCGACGACTTCGGCAAGCCGCCAGCGCTTTGTGGCGGAGAGCGGCCGCGTCTCGACGATGCGGACCACGTCTCCCACCTTGGCCTGGTTCTCCTCGTCGTGCGCATGGAACTTCACCGAGCGGCGAATGACCTTGCGGTACTTGGGATGCACCTTCATCGCGTCGACCTTGACCACGATCGTCTTGTCCATGGCGTCGGAAACGACGGTGCCCTGGCGCTCCTGCCGGCGGCCGCGCTCGTGCTCCGGCTTCTCGAGCCGCACGATCACCTTCCGCTCACCGTCGGTCGCGCGCTTGAGCTTGGAGCGCTGACGCCGGAGCGGTCGTGGCACGCGCTTCCGCTTGCGCTTGGGCCCGGCCGGCGCCGGTGCGACCGGCGTCTCCTCGGAGGAGGCGGTGGGCTCGGTGTCCTGGGAAGCGTCGGCCTCCGCCGGTGGCTCCTCTGTCGCTGACGCCTCGGCTGCCGCCGTCTCCTCGGACGCGTCGGATGCTTCGGCCACAGGCGACTCGAGAGCAGGCTCGGCTGCAGGCGCCGCTTCAGGCTCTGCGGCCTCAGGCTCGGCGGCGTCGGCCACGGTCTCCTCGGCGGCCTCGGCCACGGTCTCCTCGGCGGCCTCGGCCACGGTCTCCTCGGCGGCCTCAGGCTCGACGGCCTCAGGCTCGGCGGCCTCGGCCACGGTCTCCTCGGCGGCGATGTCCTCCACCGGCGCCTCGCTCTCCGCGTTCACGTTCTCGTCAGCCATCTCGTCAAACCTTTCCCAGCCGTGCGCGTTCGTTCTGGATCGTGAGGATGCGGGCGATCTCGTGCTTCGCGCGCCGGAGTTTTGCGGACGAGTCGAGCGATCCCGTGACGGACTGGAACCGGACGTTCAGCAGATCGCGTCGCGACTCGCCCAGCTTGCGGGCCAGATCCTCGTCGGAAAGCGCACGGAGCTCTCTAGCCCTCAAAGAGATCACCATCCCGCTTGACGAACTTCGTTCTCACCGGCAGCTTCTGCCCGGCGAGACGAAGCGCCTCGCGCGCGAGAGGCTCGGGGACGCCGGCGAGCTCGAACATCACGCGGCCCGGCTTGACGACCGCCACCCACCCCTCCGGTGAGCCCTTGCCCGAGCCCATCCGCGTCTCGGCGGGTTTCTTGGTGAAGGGCTTGTCCGGGAAGAGGTTGATCCATACCTTCCCGCCGCGCCGCATCTTGCGGGTCATGGCGATACGGGCGGCCTCGATCTGCCGGTTGGTGATCCACCCCGCCTCGAGCGACTTGATGCCGTAGTCACCGAAATGCACCTCGGTCTGGCCGGTCGAGAAACCCGCCCGGCGGCCGCGGAACTGCTTGCGGCGGTTGTTCTTGGTCTTGCGCGGCATCAACATTTCTAGCTCTCACCCTCGGGCGTCGTGGTGTCGGCAGGTGCGGGCGCCTCGGCCTGCGTGTCCGGCGTCGGCGCGTCTGGCGCCGCCGCCTGCTCCGGTCGCGGCCCTCGGCGCGGTCCACCCGGGCGGTTGCCGGGGCGTCCACCCTGACCCGGACGACGGCGGCGCTGGACGAGGCCGAGGCCCTCGCGGTCCTGGCTCCGCGAGCGGCCGCTTTCGCGCGACGCGCCGAGACCCTCGGTCACCGCGCCTCGACGACGCCGGCCGTCGCTCTCGACCGCCCCTCGGCCGAACCCGCCGTCGAAGCCCTCCGGCATGATCTCGCCCTTGTTCACCCAAACCTTGACGCCGATGCGGCCGTACGTGGTCTTCGCCTCGGCAAAGCCGTAGTCGATGTCGGCACGAATCGTGTGCAGCGGGATCCGGCCTTCTGTGTAGCGCTCGACACGGCTCATCTCGCCGCCGCCGAGCCGGCCGCCGCACTGGATCTTGATGCCCTGCGCGCCCGACCGCATGGCCGAGGCAAGGGAGCGCTTCATCGCCCGGCGGAAGCCGACGCGATTCTGCAGCTGCTCGGCGATCCCCTGCGCGACGAGCTGGGCGTCGAGCTCCGGGCGCTTGATCTCGTTGATATTGATGTGCACGCTCTTGCCGGTGATCGCGTGCAGCTCCTTGCGCAGCGCATCCACCTCGACACCGGACTTGCCGATGACGATGCCGGGGCGCGCCGTGTAGATGTCCACGGTCACGCGCTGCTTGTCCTTGCGGATCAGGATGTCCGAGAGGCCGGCGTGGGAGAGCTTGCCGTTGATGTGACCGCGGATCTTGATGTCTTCGAGAACGTAGTCCGCGATCTCCTTCTTGCCCGTCCACCAGTTGGACTTCCAGTCGTGGATGACGCCGACGCGGAGACCGCCGGGATGCACTTTCTGGCCCATCAGGCAGCCACCTCTTTCTTCGCCGGGCTCTTGCGGCGGGTCTTCGGCTTGTCCTCGGCCGAGGTGTCCTCGGCGGAGGTCTCGGTGGCGCTCACGGGCACCGGAGCTTGCTCCGTGGACGGCTTCGCGCCGCGCTTGGGGCGCCCGCCAGCGAGCCTGGGGTCCCGCTCGACGACGATCGTGATGTGGCAGGTGCGCTTGCGGATCCGGTTGACGCGGCCGCGGGCGCGGGCCTGCCAACGCTTCAGCGTCGGCCCCTCGTCGGCGTATGCGGCCTGCACGACCAGCTCGTCGCCGTGGAGCCCATGGGCGGACTCCGCGTTGGCGACCGCCGAGTGCAGCACCCGTGCGACCTCGCGCGCAGCCGCTCGCGGGGTGAAGGCAAGGACCGTGCGGGCCTCCGGAACCGGGCGCCCTCGGAGGTGATCGAGCACGAGCCGCGCCTTGCGCGCGGACATGCGAACCGTCTTGGCCTGGGCGCGCACGAGCACGCGGTCGGACGTCCCGTCCGTCATCGCTTCTTCACCTGGGTCTGCTTGTCGCCTGCGTGGCCGCGGAAGGTGCGCGTCGGGGCGAACTCCCCGAGCTTGTGCCCGACCATCTGCTCGGAGACGAACACGGGCACATGCTGTATCCCGTTGTAGACGGCGATCGTGTGCCCCACCATCTGCGGGAAGACCGTGGACGTGCGCGACCAGGTCTTCACCGGGTGCTTCTTGTTGTCCGCGTTCATGGCTTCGATGCGGGCGAGCAGTCGCTCCTCAACGAAAGGCCCCTTCTTCGACGACCTCGACATCAGCGGCGCTCCTTGCCGCGGCGTCGGCCGCGGACGATCAACGAGTCGGATTCCTTGTGCTTGGCTCGCGTGCGCTTCCCGAGAGTGGGCACGCCCCACGGCGTCACCGGATGGTGACCCTTGTTCTTGCCCTCGCCACCACCGTGCGGATGGTCGACCGGGTTCATGGCGGTACCGCGGACGGACGGGCGCTTCCCCAGCCACCGGCTCCGGCCGGCCTTGCCGCTCTGGGTGTTCGCGTGATCGGAGTTCCCCACCAGGCCGACCGTTGCCCGGCACGCGAGGAGGACGCGGCGCATCTCGCCGGAGGGGAGGCGGAGCACTGCGTGCTGCCCGTCCTTGGCCACGAGTTGGATACCCGACCCGGCCGAGCGTGCCATCTTCGCTCCCTGGCCCGGCCGGAGCTCGACGGCATGGACGACGGTACCCGTCGGCATGGCCTCGAGCGGAAGCGCGTTCCCCGGCTTGATGTCCGCCTGGGGGCCCGAGGAGACGACGGCGCCGACCTTGAGCCCCGCCGGCGCCAGGATGTAGGCCTTGGCGCCGTCGTGGTAGTGCAGCAGGGCGATCCGCGCGGATCGGTTCGGGTCGTACTCGATGGCCGCGACCTTGGCGGGCACGCCGTCCTTGGTGCGCTTGAAGTCGATCTTGCGGTACTGCCGCTTGTGACCGCCACCTTGATGACGGGTCGTGATCCGGCCGTTGTTGTTGCGACCACCCGTTCTCTTGATTGGCTCCAGCAGCGACTTCTCGGGCGTCGTCTTCGTGATCTCGTCGAAGGCGGACGTCGTCATGAAGCGGCGGCCCGGGCTGGTCGGCTTGTACTTGCGAACGGCCATCAGAGCGTCGCTCCCTCGAAGATCTCGATCGTGTGGCCGGGCTTCAGCTGCACGATGGCCTTCTTCCAGCCGGGGCGGATGCCCTGGTGGAGGCCGCGGCGCTTCGGCTTCGCCTGCACCTTGACGATGTTCACGCGCTCGACCTCGACCCCGAACACGCTCTCCACGGCCTGGCGGACCTGCAGCTTGTGGGCGCCGCTGTGCACCTTGAACGTGTAGCGCCGGTCTGCGTTCCCGGCGTAGCTCTTCTCGGAGACGACCGGAGCGATCAGGATGTCCTCGACCGCGAGGTTCATGCCGACCCGTCCTTTCCGGCGCGCTGCTCGACGAGCGGCAACGCGGCCTCGCTGATCACGAGTGCGCGTGCCCAGACGACCGAGGCGACCTCCAGCTCGGCGGGAACCGTCACGAGCACGCCCTCGATGTTGCGCACAGAGCGGATCAGCGCGTCCTCGTCCTCGTGCGCGACGACGACGATCGGCTTCGCCTGTCCCCAATCGCTGAGCAGCGTCACCGCCTGCTTCGTGGACGGTGCCTCGAAGGCGCCGCCGTCAACGAGCGCGAGCGTACCGAGCTCCGCGTGGTTCGAGAGCGCTCCGCGCAGTGCGGCGCGACGTGCCTTGCGATTGACCTTGACGGCGAAGCTGCGCATCACCGGCGCGAAGACGACTCCGCCGCCGGCGAACTGCGGGGCTCGGATCGTCCCCTGACGGGCGCGGCCCGTGCCCTTCTGGCGCCACGGCTTGGAACGGCCGCCGGCGACCTGGCCGCGCGTCTTCGCTCCGCGCGTCCCCGCGCGGTTCGCGTTGAGCTCGGCGCGCACCGTCTCGTGAACGAGATGCCGCTTGACGTCGGACGTGAAGACCTCGCTCAGCGAGCGGGTCTCCTTGCCACCGAGGACGGGTGCGGTGACAGTCACGGTCACTTGACCCCCCGGATCTCGACGATCGCGTTCTTCGGGCCGGGCACCGAACCCCGCACGAGCAGGAGATGCTGCTCGGCGTCGACCTCGTGGACGACGAGGCCGGGCTGCGTGACCCGCCGCGCGCCCATGTGCCCGGCCATGCGCATGCCCTTGAACACACGGGACGGCGTCGCCGAGGCGCCGATCGACCCGGGCTTGCGGACGTTGTGCGAGCCGTGCGTGACGGGCCCTCGGCTGAAGTTGTGTCTCTTGATCGTGCCCTGGAAGCCCTTGCCGATCGAGACGCCCGAGACCTTGACCGCCTCACCCGGCTCGAACGACTCCACGGTGACCGCGTCCCCGACCTGGAACTCGCTCTCGCCGCGGAACTCGACCAGGTGGCGGTGGGCGCCGGCGCCGGCCTTCTTCAGATGCCCGAGCTCGCCCTTCGAGAGCTTACGGTCGGCGACAGCGTCGAAGGCAAGCTGCACGGCCGCGTACCCGTCGGTCGCGCCCGTCCGTACCTGCACGACCGGGCACGGTCCCGCCTGGATCACCGTCACTGCCTGGACGCCCCCGGTCTCCTGATCGAAGACCTGCGTCATGCCGAGCTTTCTGCCGAGAATGCCTTTCACCGTCAACCTCAGAGCTTGATCTCGATGTCGACGCCGGCGGGGAGATCGAGGCGCATCAGCGAATCGACCGTCTTCGGCGTGGGGCTGTGGATGTCGATCAACCGCTTGTGCGTGCGCACCTCGAAATGCTCGCGCGAATCCTTGTCGATGAACGGACCTCGGATCACGCAGTACACGTTCTTCTCGGTGGGCAGGGGCACCGGGCCGGTGATCGTCGCACCGGTTCGCTGTGCCGTCTCCACGATCTGGGAGGCAGAGCGGTCCACCTGCTGGTGGTCGTAGCCCTTGAGCCTGATACGGATCTTCTGTTGCGCCACGATCTCCCCAGTCCGTCTACTTGATGATCTCGATGGCCACGCCGGCGCCCACGGTGCGGCCGCCCTCGCGGACGGTGAACCGCTGGCCCTCGTGCATGGCGATGGGCTGGATGAGCTCGATCTCCATCGTCGTGTTGTCACCCGGCATCACCATCTCCTGGCCGTCGGGCAACTTGATGGAGCCGGTCACGTCCGTGGTGCGGAAGTAGAACTGCGGGCGGTAGCCGTTGAAGAACGGCGTGTGCCGGCCGCCTTCGTCCTTGGAGAGGACGTAGACCTCCGCCTTGAAGTGCGTGTGCGGCGTGATCGAGCCGGGCTGGGCGAGCACCTGGCCGCGCTCGATCTCCTCGCGCTTGATGCCGCGGAGCAGGGCACCGGCGTTGTCCCCGGCCTGCGCGTAGTCGAGGATCTTCTGGAACATCTCGAGCCCGGTGACCGTCGTCTTCTCGATCTTCGGGTGGATGCCGACGATCTCGACTTCCTTGCCGACCTCGATCTTGCCCTGCTCGATGCGGCCGGTGACCACGGTGCCACGACCGGTGATCGTGAACACGTCCTCGATCGGCATCAGGAACGGCTTGTCGACGTCACGCGTCGGCTCCGGGATGTACGAGTCCACGGCCTCCATCAGCTCGAGGATCTTCGCGGTCCACTCGGCATCGCCCTCGAGCGCCTTGAGCGCCGAGACCTGCACCACGGGGACGTCGTCGCCCGGGAACTCGTACTTGGAGAGAAGCTCGCGCACCTCGATCTCGACCAGCTCCAACAGCTCCGGGTCGTCCACCATGTCGCACTTGTTGAGGGCGACGACGATGAACGGCACGTCCACCTGCCGGGCGAGCAGGATGTGCTCGCGCGTCTGCGGCATCGGACCGTCGGCGGCTGAGACCACGAGGATGGCACCGTCCATCTGGGCGGCGCCCGTGATCATGTTCTTGATGTAGTCGGCGTGCCCGGGGCAGTCGACGTGGGCGTAGTGCCGGTTGCCCGTCTCGTACTCGACGTGCGCGGTGTTGATGGTGATGCCGCGCTGTCGCTCTTCGGGCGCCTTGTCGATGTCCTCGAATGCGACAGCCGTGCCACCGCCGTGCTCGGCGAGAACCTTCGTGATCGCAGCGGTGAGCGACGTCTTGCCGTGGTCGATGTGACCGATCGTGCCGATGTTGACGTGTGGCTTCGTCCGCTCGAACTTCTGCTTACCCATTGCCTCCTCCGGTCTCCTGTAGCCGTACGGAACCTGTCGATTATCTCTTGCTGTCGACGATCTCGGCCGCGATCGACTGCGGCACCTCGTCGTATCGGTCGAACTGCATCGTGAACGTCGCCCGACCCTGGGACATGGAACGCAGGTCGGTGGCGTACCCGAACATCTCCGAGAGTGGGACACTCGCCTTGATCGTCTGCGAGTTACCCACCGGCTCGAGCTGCTCGACGCGCCCGCGGCGGCTACTCAGATTACCCATAACATCACCGAGGTAGTCGTCGGGAGTGACGACCTCGACCGCCATCACCGGCTCGAGCAGCTTCGGCTGCGCGCGCTTCATCGCCTCCTTGAAGGCCATGGAGCCGGCGATCTTGAATGCCCGCTCGCTCGAGTCGACCTCGTGATACGAGCCTTCGATGAGCTCGATCTTGACGTCGACCACCGGGTACCCTGCGAGCACTCCTGAGCTCATCGCTTCCTGGATGCCCTCGTCCACGGGCTTGATGTACTCCCTGGGGATCTTGCCGCCGACGACCTTGTCGACGAACTCGTAGCCCGTGCCCGGGGGCTGAGGGATCAGGTTGATGACCACGTCTCCGTACTGCCCGGAGCCGCCGGTCTGCCGCACGAACTTGCCCTGGATGCGCTCGGCGGCCCGGCCCACGGTCTCGCGGTAGGCGACCTGTGGCCGCCCGATGTTCGCGTCGACCTTGAACTCGCGCAGGAGGCGGTCGACGATGATCTCCAGGTGCAACTCGCCCATGCCGGCGATGATCGTCTGCGCGGTCTCCTCGTCGGAGGTCACGCGGAAGGTGGGGTCCTCCTCGGCGAGCCGCTGCAGTGCCGTCGAGAGCTTGTCCTGGTCGCCCTTCGTCTTCGGCTCGATCGCCACCGAGATCACGGGGTCCGGGAACGTCATCGACTCGAGCACGATCGCCGCGTTCTCCTGTGAGAGGGTGTCGCCCGTGGTCGACTGCTTGAGCCCGACGGCGGCAGCGATCTCACCGGCGCCGATCTCCTCGCGCTCCTCGCGGTGGTTGGCGTGCATCTGGAGGATGCGGCCGATGCGTTCGGTCCGCCCGTTCGTGGCGTTCAGGACCTTGTCCCCCGCCTTGAGCCGGCCGGAGTAGACGCGGAAGTACGTGAGCTTGCCGACGAAGGGGTCGGTCATGACCTTGAAGACGAGCGCCGAGAAGGGCGCGTCCTCCGAGGCGGCACGGGTGATCTCGGCCTCGGTCTTGGGGTCGATGCCCTGGACTGCCGGCACGTCGAGGGGGCTCGGCAGGTACTCGACGACGGCATCGAGCAGCGGTTGCACGCCCTTGTTCTTGAACGCCGATCCGAGCAGGACGGGGGTGAGCGCATCGGCGAGCGTGCCGGCGCGGAGGGCGCGCCGGATCATCTCGGGGGTGACACCGGACTCGTCTTCGAGGTACGTCTCCATCAGCTCGTCGTCGTGCTCGGCGACGGCGTCGATCAACGCGTGGTGAGCCTCCTCGGCGGCGGCGCGGTACTCATCCGGGATCTCGGCCACGGTGAACGACTGGCCGAGCTCGTCGTCGTAGGTGATGGCCTTCATCTCCACGAGGTCGACAACCCCTCTGTGGTGCTCTTCCTCGCCGATCGGCAGCTGTACCGGGACGGTGTTCGCCCCGAGGCGGTCGCGCATCGACTGCACCGCCTTCGCGAAATCGGCGCCGGTGCGGTCCATCTTGTTGATGAAGGCGATCCGCGGCACGCCGTAGCGATCGGCCTGGCGCCACACGGTCTCCGACTGCGGCTGGACGCCCGCCACCGAGTCGAACACGGCGACGGCCCCGTCGAGCACGCGGAGCGAGCGCTCCACTTCGACGGTAAAGTCCACGTGTCCGGGTGTATCGATAATGTTGATGCGGTGATCCCGCCAGAACGCCGTGGTCGCCGCCGACGTGATGGTGATGCCGCGCTCTTGCTCCTGCGCCATCCAGTCCATCGTCGCCGCGCCTTCGTGCACCTCGCCCAGCTTGTGGGTTCGTCCGGTGTAGTAGAGGATGCGCTCGGTCGTCGTCGTCTTACCGGCATCGATGTGGGCCATGATCCCGATGTTCCGGACACGGTCCAGCCCGATGTTGGACAAGGTTGCGCTCATTCCGACCCTCGGCTTACCAGCGGTAGTGCGCGAACGCGCGGTTGGCCTGGGCCATCCTGAACATGTCGTCCTTGCGCTTGAACGCACCGCCCTGCTGGTTCAGCGCATCCAGGATCTCCCCCGCGAGCTTGGCCGGCATCCCCTTCTCGCGCCGGTCGCGCGCGAAGGTGACGAGCCAGCGCAGCGCAAGCGTGCGCGCCCGTCGTGCCGGCACCTCGATCGGCACCTGGTAGTTCGCGCCGCCGACGCGGCGTGAGCGAACCTCGAGTACCGGTGTCAGCTGCTTGACGGCAGCGTCGAGCGCCTCGACTCCGGGCTTGTCGCCCTTCTCCTCCACGATCGCGAGCGCGTCGTACACGATGGCCTCGGCGATCGACTTCTTTCCGTCGAGCATGACGCGGTTGATGAGCTGCCCGACCAGCACCGACCCATGAAGGCCGTCGGCGGGAGTGACTCGGGGTGTGATCTCTGCGCGACGAGGCATCGTCAGCCCCTCTTGGCCCCGTACTTCGAGCGGGCCTGCCTGCGGCCGCTGACGCCACTCGTGTCGAGCCCACCGCGGATCACCTTGTAGCGAAAGCCCGGCAGGTCCTTGACGCGGCCGCCGCGGATCAGGACGACCGAGTGCTCCTGCAGGTTGTGACCCTCGCCGGGGATGTACGCGCCGACCTCCATGCCGTTGGTGAGCCGAACACGCGCCACCTTGCGGAGCGCCGAGTTCGGCTTCTTGGGCGTCGTCGTGTAGACGCGCGTGCAGACTCCGCGCTTCTGCGGCGCACCGCGAAGCGCAGGGGTCTTCGTCTTCGTCGGCTTGTCCTTGCGTCCCTTGCGGACGAGCTGATTGACAGTGGGCACGGCGCTCCTACGAAATCGGGTCGAGGTTGATCACAGAGGGAGATCAGCAGGGTCGCAACCCCGCCGACCGGGAGGAGAAGAGTAGCAGATGACCGCGCGCACCGCGGCCGCTCCGGTCTCGCGGGCAGCCCGAAAGGCGGATGAACGCAGGGCAGACCCGACCGTGCCGAGCCACAGTGCCGCGTCACCATGCGCCGGCGGGAGAAATGCGAAGCCGGCCGCCCGCCACGGCTCTCCCGGCGCCGGTAGTGAGCGTCACGCACACCTCCATCCCCACAACGACAAAGGCAGCCGGAACCGGCAATGAGCACGCGCAGCGGCGGCGCAAAGAAGCGGATGGCGCTTGCGCAAGAAAGGCCCGAGAGGCACCGCGTCAGCCACATGCCTGGCGGGAGAAATGCGAAGCCGGCCCCCCGCCACGGCTCTCCCGGCGCCGGTAGTGAGCGTCACGCACACCTCCATCCCCACAACACCAAAGGCAGCCGGAACCGGCAACGAGGACGCGCAGCGGCGCGCGCGTGTCCCGCGAGAGCGGGATACGCGCTTGCGCAAAGAAACGGATACGCGCTTGCGCAAAGAAGCGGTATGCGCGCGTTCGCAAAGTCAATACAGTGAGACGCAGGGATGGGGGTCTCGAAGGTGCTCGCGGAGTGGACCGCTCGCGTCGGCGTACCGGCGCTTGTCGTGACGCACGCGGCTGGCTCGAGCCTGTTCGGGGGCCGTCGCCGCCGAACGGAGCCGGATCCGACGTCGGTCGCGGTCAGCGAGATGCGTGACCGGCTCGACGCGCTCGCGCGCGATCTGCGGGAGGCCCTCGAGCGATCGGAGGCGGACGCCCGGCGTAACCGCCTGCTGGCCCAGCTGACCGGGTCGGTCGACCTCGAAACGCTGCTCACGACCGTGCTCGATGCTGCCGTCGAGGAGGGTGGCTTCGACGCCGGCCAGATCACGCTCGACGATCCGGGCGGAACGCCCATCACCGTCGCGCGCGCGCTCGTCGCCGAGGAGGCCTCGACGGCCCACCCACTGGGCCCCGGCCCGCTCACCGGCACGATGATCGTCAGCTACCGCTTCATGGGACACGGCCCCGTAGCGGCGGACGAGCTCCGCGGCGCGGTCCTCATCCCGCTCCGCGGGCGCGAGGGGCAGGCGCTCGGAACGGTCTCTCTTTACTGGCGGCGCGAGCCGGAGCCTGATGCGGGCCGCGTCGGCGCAGCGGAGGAGGTGCTGGCGCTCGCCACGTCCGCGCTCGAGAACGCACGCCGGCTGCGCGAGGCGCGGCACGCCGCGGAGACGGACGGTCTCACAGGCCTCTACAACCAGCGTCATTTCCACGAGCTCCTGCGCCGCGAGGTGCAGCGCGCGCAGCGCTACGGGCGCAGCCTGGCCTTGATCGTGTTCGACCTCGACGACCTCAAGGCGATCAACGATCGGCTCGGCCACCTCACGGGGGACGCTGTCATCTCGCACGTCGGTGACCGGCTGCGGGACGCCGGTCGGTCGGTTGACATCGCCTGCCGCATCGGGGGAGACGAGTTCGCCGTGATCCTCCCCGAGTCGAGCGGCTCTGACGCCGAACTGCTCTACAGCCGTGTACAGAGCCTGGCCGCCGAGTCGCCGGTCGCCCCTGGTGTCCCGACGCTTCGTTTGTCCGCCGGGATCGCCGAGCTGCGGCACGGCGACACCGCCCCGAGCCTGTTCGACCGGGCGGATGCAGCGCTCTATCAGGCGAAACGGGCGGGCAAGGGCCGCGTCGACGTCTCCGGGGCACACGGGCCGACCGACCCGGTTGCCGACTGACGCGAGACGCGGCGCCCACGCCGACATCGCTGGTCCGTAAGACTTGCGGGCGTGCTCGCGGCCGCACTCGTCGTCGCCCTGCTTGCCGGGCTGCTCTGCCTCGCATCGCTGGTCGTCCTCGCTCGGTCTCGGCGTCAATCGATCCGCTCGGCACGGCTCCTGCTCGCCTACCACGCACGTCTCGAGGAGGTGATCGGCCGCCTGGCCGGCGCATTCGGGCCGTACGCGGAGCGTGCTACCGCTTCCGCCTCCGCTTCCGCCCTGCGCCCCGCGCTTGAAGCCGTGGCCCGAACGACGGATGCGGACGCGGCGATCGCCGTCCTCACCGACGAGGACGGCGAGCCGCGTGTCGAGGCCGTCGGGCTGAGCGAATGGGAGGCTGCACGGATCGTGGAAATCGGCTTCCCCACACGCAAGGCCGCCCGGGCGGTCGAGATCTCGTATGCCCCCGACGACGTCGGGGAAGGGCAGGAGACGCCGCCGATCCGCTGCGGCCTGGCCGTGCCGGTGCCGGACAATCCCGGCGGTGTGGTCGCAGCGCTGTGTCGCGACGACCACGAGTTCTCCGATGCCGACGTGGCTGCGCTCGAACGCACAGCTCGCCTGACGGGAGGTGCGGTCCTCCCCGCCCGTTCCTTCACCCCGTCACTCGACACCCTGACCGGTCTCTACGACCGTCATACGTTCCACGACCTGCTGGCGCGCGAAGGATCCCACGCCGACCGTAACGCGACCTCTCTGACCCTGGTCATGCTCGACGTCGATCGGCTCGGCGCCCTGAACAAGGCTCTCGGTCCGGCCCGGGCGGACTCGGTGCTCGCCCGTGTCGGCCACCGGTTGCGGGCGCTCGTCGCCCCGTCGGACGGCTACGCGTGCCGGATCGGCGGCGGACGCTTCGGCCTGATCGTGAACGGCGACGAGCCGGCTGCGACCGAGCTGTTCGGCCGCGTTCGCTCGTCGCTCGGCACCGAGCCCCCAGGTGACACGCCGCCCGTCTCCCTGTCCGCCGGAATCGCGCAGCGTCAGTTCGGCGAGGACGCTCCGTCCCTGATGACCCGCGCCGATGCGGCGCTCGGGCTGGCAAAGGGCTCAGGGCCCGGCGCGGTGGTGAGCGCGATCGCGAGCTGACGCGCCGACGAATCCAGCCCTGGTGTCCGAGCCGCTCCCGAGTAGCATGTGATCGGGGTGAAGGGGTAAGTGGGGACGTCCGCGCTACTCGTAGCGCTCGCCGGCTCCGTCGCAGTTGCGGCGGTGGTCCTGATCTACCTGGCCTGGAACCGCAGACGGAAGAGGCGGCCGTCGCTGCCCGACCCGCGGCCCTGGCACGACGAGCGAGAACCGACGGCACGCATGGGGTCGGAGCACGCCGATCCGCGAGTTGCCAGCGTGGGCGTCGGCGAGCCGAACCTCGACGTCGTCCTGCGGCGCCTCGTCGAGGTGGCAGCCGAGGATCCACGCGTGGACGCTGCCGTGGCCCGGCTGGATCTGCCCGGCTCGGAGCCTCACCTCGCCAGCGTGGGTCTGCCGCCGGACGCTGTCGCCGAGGAGCTCGTGGGCCGTCCGCGCCGCCGTCGCGGCCACCGTGCTGTCAAGCTCTCCTATCTCTACGGCAAAGACGAGCCGCCTGGCGCGATCCGCGCGGGGGTGATCGCACCACTCCTGTCCGGCTCGGAGCAGATCGGCTCTCTTGCCCTCTACTCCCTCGAGGACGACGGCCTCTCGGGGCTCGGGGTGGCGCGGGTCGAGGCGCTGGCACGAACGGCGGGCCGCACGATCGCCGCAGCAACCGGGGCGGCGCCCCCCGACACGGCCGGCGAGAGTGAAGCGCTCGAGGGCCGCGATCGGTTGACGGGCCTCGGGACGCGGCAGCACCTCGTTGCGAGACTCACCCGTGAGACGCTCGTAGCGCGCACGGACGGACTCGCCGTCACGCTGGTGATGGTCGACGTCCACGAGCTCGGAGCGCTCAACGAGCGAAACGGTGAGTTCGCCGGTGACTGCGCACTGACGATCGTCGCGCAGACGCTGGCGGGCGAAGCCGGGACGGACAACTGCTTCCGGGTCGGTGGCGACGAGTTCGCGGTTGTCCTACAGGGCACCACGGTGTCGGAAGCGGCGGGCCTCGTCGTCCAGGTCGACCTTGGCCTCCAGCTCGCGACCGCGGTCGGATTCAACGCGCTCGGCGCCACCTACGGGATGGCCGAGCGAGCGTCTGACGAGGATCTCGCCGTGACGCTACGGCGGGCGACGGCCGATCTCGAGCGAGCCCAGCGGGCGCGCCACGCGGTCGCCGCGGAGCTCTTGGACGACGCAGGCGAGGTTGTGGACGACGGCGTGTACGACCTCGACGCCAGGCGTCGCGCCGGTGCCTAGGCCGGGCTAACTTCGAGGCACCGGCACCGCACCGCGGGGCGCAGGCCGGGGGCGCAGGTACCCCGGTGCAGCAGGGCACAACCCGTTTCCCCCGGCTCGGCGCCGCCGGGGGAAACGGGTTTCCACGCTTCGCTACTCCTCGGTTCCGGCCGCGTCGTCGATCACGGGCTCGTCCTCCAGCCCGAGACCGAGCGAGGTGAGATCGAAGCCGGCGACGCCGCCGATCTCCTCCAGCTCGGCGAGTAGCCCGGCCTCGGCTCCGCCGCCGATCGACTCGTACGCGAACGGCACGGTCGGTTGCACGTCGATCGACCGGTACTTCTTGAGACCGGTTGCAGCCGGGATCAGCTTACCGATGATCACGTTCTCCTTGAGACCGTGCAGACGGTCGACCTTGCCCTCGATCGCGGCGTCGGTCAGCACCTTCGTCGTCTCCTGGAAGGAGGCGGCCGAGAGGAACGACTCGGTGGCCAGCGAGGCCTTGGTGATGCCGAGGATGAGCGGCTCGAACGTCGCGGCGTCCTTCTTGGCCGACAACGCTTCGTTCGCCTTCTCCAGCTGCGCGCGGTCGACGAGCTGCCCCGGCAGGAAGTCGGTGTCACCGGCGAGCTCGACCCGCACCTTCTTCAGCATCTGGCGGACGATGAGCTCGATGTGCTTGTCGTGGATGTCCACGCCCTGCGACTTGTAGACCTTCTGCACCTCGCCCACCAGGTATTGCTCCGTCGGCGTCGAGCCCTTGCGCGCCGCCGCATGGAGTGCAAGCAGCTCGGACGGGTTCAGCGAACCGTCGTTGAGTGGATCACCCGCCTCGACCCGGCCGCCGCTCTCGACGATGAGGCGCGTGCGCCGACCGAACGAGTATTCGCGCGGCGGGACGGGCTCTCCCTTGTCGTCGAGCTCGCCGGGGACGACGGTGACCTTGATCGTGCGCTCCTCGTGCTCGACCTCGACCGTGCCGCCGACCTCCGCCAGCGTGGCTGCCCCCTTGGGGTTCCGTGCCTCGAAGATCTCGACCACACGCGGCAAGCCCTGCGTGATGTCGTCGCCGGCGACGCCGCCGGTATGGAAGGTGCGCATCGTCAGCTGGGTGCCGGGCTCGCCGATCGACTGCGCCGCGATGATGCCCACCGCATCCCCGATCTCACACAGATCGCCCGTCGCGAGGAACGTGCCGTAGCAGGCGCGGCACACGCCTTGCTCGCTTCGGCACTTCAGCGTGGAGCGGACCGGCATCGCATACCCCTTCGCGTGCTCCTCCAACTGCTCTGCGATCCAGCGCAACAGCTTCGGAGTCACCTCCGTCCCACGCTCGGCGATCGACGTCTTGCCGGGCTTGCCGTCCTTCAGCGGCTTGTAGATGTCCACCGCGAGCGTGCGGCCGGCGGCGCTCAGGTTGAGTGCGTCGTCGATCAGCAGGGGCACCTCGATATGAGCGGGCGTGCCACAGTCCTCCTCTCGGACGATCACGTCCTGGGAGACGTCGACGAGACGACGCGTCAGGTACCCGGAGTCCGCGGTACGCAGCGCCGTGTCGGCGAGCCCCTTGCGGGCGCCGTGGGTGGAGATGAAGTACTCGAGAACGGTGAGACCCTCGATGAAGTTGGCCTTGATCGGCCGCTCGATGATCTCGCCCTTCGGGTTGGCCATCAGACCGCGCATGCCGGCGAGCTGCCGGATCTGGTTGAACGAGCCGCGGGCGCCGGAGTTCGCCATCATCGAGACCGAGTTCGTCTCGTGAAGGTTGCGGCGCATGGCCTCGCCGACCTCCTTGGTCGCGTCCTCCCAGATGGCGATGACGCGCTCCTTGCGCTCCTCCTCGGTGGCGAGACCGCGCTCGTACTCGCGCTCGATGTCCGCGACCTTCGCCTCGAAGCCCGCGAGGATCTCCTCCTTGTCGGGCGGCACGACGATGTCGTTCTTGGAGATCGTCACGCCTGCGCGCGTCGCGTAGCGGAACGCAAGCGCCTTGATCGTGTCGAGCGTGGACGAGACGGCGTACGCTCCGACCTCTCCCACGAGCCTTTCGATCATCGCGTCGAGCTCGCGCTTCGTGAGCGCCCGGTCGACACTGATCTCCTCGATCTCCACACCGGGCGCGGCCTCCACGAGCGAACGCTCGATCTCGGCGCCGAAGATGACCCGCCCGGGCGTCGTGACCTGGATCGTGCCGTTGCGACGGTACTCGACGGGCTCCTGAAGCTCGACCTGCTTCGCGTCGAGCGCGAACTCGACTTCCTCCTCACTCTGGAAGCGCTTGAGACCGTCGCGACCGAGCGTCTTTGCAATCTCCGCAGCGGTTCCGCTCAGGTCGTGCCGGCAGTAGGTGAGGTGGTACGAGCCGAGCACCATGTCCTGCGTCGGCGTGGTCAGGGGACGGCCGTGGGCCGGCGAGAGGATGTTGTTGGAGGAGAGCATGAGGATGCGCGCCTCGGCCTGAGCTTCAGCCGACAGTGGCACATGTACGGCCATCTGGTCGCCGTCGAAGTCGGCGTTGAACGCATGGCAGACGAGCGGGTGCACCTGGATCGCCTTGCCCTCCACCAGCACGGGCTCGAATGCCTGGATCCCCAGCCGGTGGAGCGTCGGTGCGCGGTTGAGCAGCACGGGATGCTCCGCGATCACCTCCTCCAGAACGTCCCAGACGTCCGGCGACATCGACTCGACGTGCTTCTTGGCGGCCTTGATGTTCTGCACCGCCTTGCGCTCGACCAGCCGGCTCATGATGAACGGCTTGAACAGCTCGAGTGCCATCAGCTTCGGCAAGCCGCACTGATGCAGCTTGAGCTGCGGACCGGCCACGATCACCGAGCGGCCCGAGTAGTCCACCCGCTTCCCGAGCAGGTTCTGGCGGAACCTGCCCTGCTTGCCCTTCAGCATGTCGGAGAGCGATTTCAGCGGCCTGTTGCCCGGGCCTGTCACGGCACGGCCACGACGGCCGTTGTCGAACAACGCGTCGACGGCCTCCTGCAACATGCGCTTCTCGTTGTTGACGATGATCTCCGGCGCCCCGAGGTCCAGCAGGCGCTTCAACCGGTTGTTGCGGTTGATCACCCGGCGGTAGAGATCGTTGAGGTCACTCGTCGCGAAGCGGCCGCCGTCGAGCTGCACCATCGGCCGGAGCTCGGGTGGGATCACCGGCACGGCCTCGAGGACCATCCATTCCGGCCGGTTCTCGGAGGTGATGAACGCGCTTGCGACCTTCAGCCGCTTGATCGCACGCTGCTGCTTTTGACCCTTCGAGGTCCGGATCGTCTCACGGAGCTGCTTCGTCTCGAGCGAGAGGTCGAGGTCGCGCAGGAGATCGCGAATGGCCTCGGCTCCCATACCGCCGCGGAAGTAGTTGCCGAAGCCATACGGTGACCCGAAGCGGTCCTTGAGCTCGCGGAACAGCTGCTCGTCGTTGACGACGAGCTTGGGCTCGAGCTCCCGGAACAGCTTCCAGGTCTCCTCGAGCCGCCGCACACCGTCGACGGCCGCCTCACGCGAGTCGTCCCGTCGAGTCTCCATGTCGGCGACCATTTCGCGCACCTTGGTCGCCCATTGGGTGAGAACGTCGAGATCCTCCTTGCGGGCTCCCGGAACGAGGCAGAGGTCGGAGGCAAGCTCGCGCAGCTCCTCCTGGCTCGCGCCCGGCTCCGCACCGGCAACGACATCCGCGAGCAGGCCGTTGCCGACCTCACGGGCGCGCTCCAGGGTTTTCGTCTCGATGGCTCCGGTCAGCTCGGCGTCGTCGCCCGCAAGCTCCTGACCGGTGAGCAGCGAGTCGACCAGCTTGTTCAGGCGCTTGGTGAGCGCGCCCTTCTTGGAGCCCGAAGCGTCAGCGAGCTCCGAGCGGATCGGGTCGACTGCTTCCGCGACCTGCTGCGCGGCGGTGGCCACGAGCTCCACCTCGCGCGGCTGAAGGCGACGATCGTCGCGTGTTGCGGTCTGCCTGACGAGGTCGCGGATCTTCTTCGCATCCTCGAGGGTGATCGAGCGGGCGAGATCCTTGAACACTCCACCGCCCAACTCCCGAGCCTCGACAAGCGGCGGAATCGCAGCCTCCTCAGCCCAGTTCGAGAGCCCGCGAGCCCAGAACTCGTCGTCCTCGTCGAAGTTGCGCTCCTTGCCGGCGGCCAGGTAGTCGCGGCGGCGCGTGAGACGGTCCTCGAGAGCGGTCAGCTGCTCGTCGCGATCGACGTAGATCTGTTCCGACTCCGCCCGCACCTTGTCCTCGAGGTCGGCAAGATCGGCCGCGCGCTTCTCAGTGTCAACCGCGGTCACGATCGAGGCCGCGAAGTACAGCACCTTCTCCAGCTCTCGCGGGGCGATGTCCAGGAGGTAGCCGATGCGGCTCGGCACGCCCTTGAAGAACCAGATGTGGGAAACCGGTGCGGCCAGGTCGATGTGTCCCATCCGCTCGCGCCGCACCTTCTGGCGCGTGACCTCGACGCCGCAGCGCTCGCAGATGATGCCCTTGTAGCGCACCCTCTTGTACTTGCCGCAATAGCACTCCCAGTCCTTGGTGGGACCGAAGATGCGCTCGCAGAAGAGGCCGTCACGCTCGGGCTTGAGCGTGCGGTAGTTGATCGTCTCGGGCTTGGTGACCTCGCCCATCGACCAGTCCCGGATCTGCTTCGGTGAAGCAAGCCCGATTCGGATCGCATCGAAGTCGTTGATGTCGATCTGCGCCAAGATTTCTCCTTCGGCGAAGCCCTCGTCTCGGGGAGGACTTCGCGCAATCGAATAGTTCCGTTACCCGCCTCTGTACTTCCGAACTGCTGCCAGCAATCGCGAAGCGATCTGCCTAGTCCTCGACCTCGACCTCGACTTCGAGCTCGAGCTCGTCGAGATCCGGCACGACACCGAACTCCCCGACGGCCTCGGCCTCGACCGCGACCTCGACATCGGTCTCCTCGTCCGAGGCGAGCTCGTCCTCGTCCTCCACCCCTTCCTCGACGTCCTGCACGGACGGCGACGCCGCGGCAGCGCGGACGGCGGCCGGCGAGAGATCGATACCGAGCTCCTCGGCTGCACGCAGAAGCTCGTCGTCCTCCTCGCGCACCTCGACCTCGCGGCCCTCGTCCGAGAGCACGTGCACGTCGAGCGCGAGGGACTGCATCTCCTTGAGCAGCACCTTGAACGACTCGGGGATGGACGGCTCAGCGATGTTCTCGCCCTTGACGATCGCCTCGTACGCCTTGACGCGGCCGATCGTGTCGTCGGACTTGATCGTCAGCATCTCCTGCAGCGTGTACGCCGCACCGTATGCCTCGAGCGCCCACACCTCCATCTCCCCGAAGCGCTGGCCGCCGAACTGAGCCTTGCCGCCCAGCGGCTGCTGGGTGACGAGCGAGTAGGGGCCGGTCGACCGCGCGTGGATCTTGTCGTCGACCAGATGGTGGAGCTTCAGGATGTACATGTACCCCGTGGTGACCTTCTGCTCGAACGGCTCGCCGGTGCGCCCGTCGTAGAGCTGCACCTTGCCCGAGCACTGCCGGCCGGCGGGCCGCGACAGATCGACGTTCATGACGATCTTCGAGGTACCGCTCTGCGCCCAGCGGACGAGCGCTCCGTCGACGTCGGCCTCGGTGGCGCCGTCGAAGACCGGCGTGGCCACGGCTCTCGGGTCCGGCGCGTTGATCGGGGCCCGTTCGTTGACGGGCTGCCCGTCCGCGAAGACGCCATGCGCCGCCGCCCAGCCGAGATGGGTCTCCAGGATCTGGCCGATGTTCATCCGGCTCGGCACTCCGAGTGGGTTGAGGACGACATCGACGGCCCGCCCGTCGGCGAGGAACGGCATGTCCTCCTCCGGCACGATCTTGGAGATCACGCCCTTGTTGCCATGACGTCCGGCGAGCTTGTCGCCCTCGGCGATCTTGCGCTTCTTCGCAACGAAGACGCGAACGAGCTCGTTCACGCCCGGCGGCAGGTCGTCGCCCGAGTCTCGCGCGAACGTCTTGACACCGATCACCTTGCCGCCCTCGCCGTGCGGGACCTTGAGGGAGGTGTCACGCACCTCGCGTGCCTTCTCCTTGAAGATGGCGCGGATCAGCTTCTCCTCGGCTGTCAGCTCGGTCTCGCCCTTCGGCGTGACCTTGCCCACGAGTAGGTCGCCCGAACCGACTTCGGCACCGATGCGCACCACGCCGCGCTCGTCGAGGTTCGCGAGCGACTCCTCGGAGCGGTTCGGGATGTCGCGGGTGATCTCCTCGTCGCCGAGCTTGGTCGACCGTGCGTCGATCTCGTATTCGTGGATGTGGATCGAGCTGAGAACGTCGTCCTTGACGAGCCTCTCGGAGAGCACGATCGCGTCCTCGAAGTTGTAGCCCTCGAACGGCATGAACGCGACCAGCAGGTTCGCGCCGAGCGCGAGCTCGCCGCCGTCCGTGGAGGAGCCGTCCGCGAGCACGCCACCCTTCTCCACCCGGTCGCCGAGTGAGACAACCGGTTTCTGGTGAATGAGCGTGCCCTGGTTCGAGCGCATGAACTTCGTCAGCGGGTACTCGTCGCGAGTGCCCTTGCCCTCGACCACGATCGCCTCGGCGTCGACGTCGACGACGGTGCCTGTGTTCCGCGCGAGGATCACGTCGCCGGTGTCCACCGCTGCGCGGTACTCGAGGCCGGTGCCGACGAGCGGCGCCTGCGTGATCATCAGCGGCACCGCCTGCCTCTGCATGTTCGCGCCCATCAGCGCCCGGTTGGCGTCGTTGTGCTCGAGGAATGGGATCAGCGCAGTCGCGACCGAGACGATCTGCGCCGGTGACACGTCCATGTACTGCACATCCGCCGGCCGTGCGATGACGGCTTCACCGGCCTGCGAGCGGCAGAGCACCTGGTCGTGCATGAGCTTGCCGCTCTTCTCGTCGATCGGCTCGGACGCCTGTGCGATCGTGTACTGCGCCTCCTCGGCTGCGTCCAAGTAGACGATGTCGTCAGAGACCTTGCCGTTCTTGACGACCCGGTACGGCGTCTGGATGAAACCGAACTCGCTGACGGTGGCGAACGACGCGAGTGAGCCGATGAGCCCGATGTTCGGGCCTTCCGGCGTCTCGATGGGGCACATGCGCCCGTAGTGGGTCGGGTGCACGTCGCGCACCTCGATCGGCGCCCGCTCTCGTGTAAGACCTCCGGCGCCGAGCGCGCTCAGGCGACGGCGGTGCGTGAGCCCGGCCAGCGAGTTCGTCTGATCCATGAACTGCGAGAGCTGCGAGGAGCCGAAGAACTCCTTGAGCGCGGCCACCACCGGACGGATGTTGATGATCGTCTGCGGCGTGATCGTGTCCACGTCTTCCGTGGTCATCCGCTCGCGGACGACGCGCTCCATCCGGTACAGGCCGACGCGGAAGGCCTCCTGGATCAACTCGCCCGTGGTGCGCAGACGGCGGTTACCGAAGTGCTCGTACTCGTCGAGGTCACCGCGGATCGGCTCTCGCGAGAGTGACGCGGAGTCGGCGGCGTAGTCCTTCGAGTCGGGCGTGACGCCGATCTTCACCGGCATCTCCACCAGCTTGCGCACGAGCGCGAGGATGTCCTGCGTCGTCAACACCCGGGTGCCCTCGGGCACGTCGACGCCGAGCCGCTGGTTGAGCTTGTAGCGACCGACCTTGGTCAGGTCGTAGCGCTTGGGATCGAAGAAGAGGGCTCGCACGAGGTTTCGGGCGTTGTCGAGCGTCGGCGGCTCACCCGGCCTCTGCTTCTTGAAGACCTCGATCAGCGCCTCTTCCTCGCGCGTGGTCGTGTCCTTGTCGAGGGTGTTCTGCACGTACACGCGGGCGGACTCGTCGAAGAGACCGAGGATCGCCTCGTGCGAGGAGGTGTCGAGCACGAATCCCGTGGTCGGATCCTCGTTCGGCAGGGCGCGCAGCAGGGTGGTCACCGGCAGCTTGCGCTTGCGGTCGATGCGGGCGTAGAGCACGCCCTTCTTGTCGATCTCGAGCTCGAGCCATGAGCCGCGGGCGGGCATCAGGTTCGCCGTGAAGACCTGCTTCGTCGCGTCCTTGGGCTCCATCAGGTACGCGCCCGGCGAACGCACGAGCTGCGTCACGATCACGCGCTCGGTGCCGTTGATGATGAACGTCCCGTGCTCGGTCATCATCGGGAAGTCACCCATGAAGACGCGCTGCTCGCGGATCTCGCCCGTCTCGGTGTTGACGAAACGGACGGTCATCGAGAGCGGGGCCTGGTACGTGAGATCCTTCTCGCGGCACTCGGACAGGGTGTGCGGCGCCTCCCCGAACTCGTAGTCGGCGAACTCGACGGCGAGCGTGCCCGTGTAGTCCTCGATCGGCGAGATGTCGTCGATCGTCTCGCGGAGGCCCTCACCGAGGAACCAGCGGTACGAGGCCTTCTGGATGTCGATCAGGTTGGGGAGGTCGAGAACGTGCTTCAGGCGCGAGAACGTCTTACGCGCGCGCGGCGCGACAGCGGTGCTGCTCAAAGGTCAGCCTCCCTCGGGAAATGCGGATACGTGAAATGCGGGCAGGGTCAGAAAGCGCGGTGCTCGGCGGAACCAGGAAGCATACACGAAACGGGGGATGTTGTGCGACGGCCCGCGCACAACGACGAGGGTCAAGCCGGTTCATTCCCCCGCCCCGGGCGCCCCCTCTTCAATGGGGTCGGAGCGATGGGACAGGACCGACCTGACCCGGCGGTTCCTCGAGGTGCTACTTGAGCTCGACCGAGGCTCCGGCCTCCTCGAGCTCCGCCTTCAGCTTGTCCGCATCGTCCTTGTTCAGGCCTTCCTTGACGTTGCCGGGGGCGCTGTCCACGAGATCCTTCGCCTCCTTCAGCCCAAGGCCGGTCGCTGCCCGGACGACCTTGATCACCTGGATCTTCGCCTGGCCCGCACCGGTGAGCACGACGTCGAAGGTGTCCTTCTCCACTGCGGCTGCCTCTCCGGCCGCGGCCGGGCCTGCGGCGGCGACGGCAACGGGAGCGGCGGCGGTGATGCCCCACTCGTCCTCGATCTTCTTCTTGAGCTCCACGAGCTCGAGCACCGACATGCTGCCGAGCTGCTCGAACACGGTGTCGACTGCGGCCATGCTGTTCTCCTCCTACTTGGCTTCTTCAGGGTCTGTCGGGTCAGCCTCACCGGCCGGCTCGACGCTGTCAGAGGTCTCGGCCTCGGCGTCCTCGATCGTCGCGTCGACCGCAGGTGCTGCCGCGGCCGCCGCTTCCCCGTCGGAGGCCTCGACCGCTTCCTCGGCGGGTGTGGCCTCAGCCGCAGGCTCCGGGACAGGCTCGACGGCGCCGCTCGCCTGCAGCTGGTCGATGCGGGAGTCGATCAGGCCGACGAGGTTCTGGAGCGGCGCGGTGACGAGGCCGAGCAGCTGGTTGAGCGGCGCGATGATCGCGCCCACGACCTGGCCCTTGAGGATGTCGAGCGGCGGGAGCTTCGCAAGCTCCTCGACCGCTCCGCCGTCGATCTGGGCACCCTCGAGCAGCCCGCCACGGAATGTCAGGATCTTGGTCTCCTTGGCGGTGTCGGCAAGAGCCTTCGCCACTGCCACCGGGTCGCCCTCGGTGGAGACGAAAGCGATCGCGGTCGGCCCGCTGAGCAGCTCGAGAAGTGTTGTGGTGCCGCTCGCCTCGGCAGCGCGGCGCGCGAGCGTGTTCTTGACGACGGTGAGCGTGGCACCGTGCTCGCGAAGGCGTCCGCGCAGCTGGCCGAGCTGCACGTTCGTGAGGCCGCGGTAGTCCGCGACGATCAGCGACTCCGTCCGCTGGAGCTGCTCGGTGAGCTCGGCGACGGCGTGTTCCTTGTCCGATCTGTGCATTTCTGGGTTCCTCCTGAAACGACGCGGCCCACCGGGAGGCGGGCCGAAGCGGGCGGCTTCACACCGCCTCGCGAGCGTCCTCACCTCGGCCGGTCCTCTGCCGTCTCGGATGAGCGGCTGCCGGCTGTCTTCGGCGGGGGATGTCGTTGACTGCCTAGACGGTAGCAGCCTCCTGGCCGGCCTCGGCGATGTCACGGGTTCGGGACGGGTCGAGATGGAGCCCGGGCCCCATCGTCGTCGTCAGCGTGATGCCCTTGATGTAGCGGCCCTTTGCAGCGGACGGCTTGGCACGCAGGATCTCCTCGATCAGCGCCGCGTAGTTCTCCACGAGCTTCCGCTCGTCGAAGCTCTTCTTCCCGATCGGCATGTGCACGTTGGCGCCGCGGTCGGTGCGGTACTCGAGCTTGCCGGCCTTCGCGTCCTGCACCGCCTTCGCAATGTCGAAGGTGACGGTACCCGTCTTCGGGTTCGGCATCAGCCCGCGAGGGCCGAGCACCCGCCCTAGCTTGCCCACGTTGCCCATCTGGTCGGGGGTGGCGATCGCGACGTCGAAGTCGAGGAACCCACCCTCGATCTTGGCCGTGAGGTCGGCCGAACCGACCACGTCGGCTCCGGCCTCTTCGGCCTCGCGAGCCTTATCGCCCTCCGCGAACACGGCCACGCGCACGTCCTTGCCGATGCCGTGCGGGAGCATGATCGTGCCGCGCAACTGCTCGTCCGCGTGGCGCACGTTGAGGCCCAGGCGGAAATGCACCTCGACCGTCTCGTCGAACGTCGCGCCGGGCAGTCCCTTCAGCACCCTCACGGCCTCCACGGGCTGATACAGCCGCTCACGGTCGATCTGCGCACGGGCCTCCTTGTAGCGCTTTCCGTGCGTACTCATGCCTGCCCCCAGTGCCGGATCTCGCTCCCGCAGCTACCGGGCCGGACAGGGCGACGGTGTGACACGAGGCGTCTCATGACGCCACCTCGACACCCATCGACCGTGCCGTGCCGGCGATCACCTTCATCGCGGCCTCGACGTCGTTGGCGTTGAGGTCGGGCATCTTCGTCTCGGCGATCGAGCGGAGCTGCGCCTGCGTGAGCTTGCCGACCTTGGTGCGGTTCGGCTCGGCCGAGCCGGACTGGAGGTTCAGCACCTCCTTGATGAGCACGGCAGCCGGTGGTGTCTTGGTGATGAACGTGAACGAGCGGTCCTCGTACACGGTGATCTCGACGGGCGTGATGCGGCCGTTCTCGGCGGCGGTCTGTGCGTTGAACGCCTTCGTGAACTCGACGATGTTGACGCCGTGTTGCCCGAGGGCGGGCCCGACCGGCGGCGCCGGGTTCGCCTGCCCGCCGGGGATCTGCAACTTGATGATTGTCAGGATCTTCTTTGCCATGTGCGTGAGTGCATACGGGGCTGCTCGCCCCTCCTCCCGTCTTGTCTGGATTACGTTCCGATGTCCGTCACGAGCCGCGGGTCAAGGGCGGATGCCCCAGGCGCGCGAAGCGACCGTTGGAGGCCCCCGCATCAGTCGATCTTCTTGACCTGGTCGAAGCCGAGCTCGACCGGAACCTGGCGCTCGAAGATGTCGACGAGCACCTTCAGCTTCTGCTGGTCGGCGTTGACGTCGACGATCTCGCCGTCGAAGTCGGACAGCGGCCCGGAAGTGACCTTGACCGACTCGCCCAGCGAGAACTCGACCTGTGCTTTCTGCGCCGGTGAGCCCGAGTCGCGACCCTGGTGCAGGATGCGGTCGACCTCCACCTGCGACAGCGGGACCGGCTTGGCGCCGGCACCGACGAACGCAGTCACGCCCGGTGTGCCCTTGACCACCGTCCATGCCTCGTCGGAAAGATCGACGTTGACGAGCACATAGCCCGGGAGCACGCGCTTCTCGGTCTGCACCTTCTGACCGTCTCTTGTCTCGATCACCTGCTCGGTGGGCACGACGACCCGCCGGAAGCGGTTCTGCTGACCCATGGACAGGATCCGGTGCTCGAGGTTCTGCTTGACCTTGTTCTCGTGCCCCGAGTAGGTGTTGATGACGTACCAGCGGAACATTCCTCTCCGTTCCTTTAGTTGCCGAGGAAGATGTCGCGCACCAGGGGCCGCAGCGCTTGGTCGGCTCCCCACAGGAACGCCCCGATAATCGCGCACGCGATGATCACCACGATCGTGCCCTGCACCACCTGCGGCCGGTTCGGCCACTCGACCTTCTTCAGCTCGCCGACGGTCTCCCGCAGGAAACCGCGGACACCGCCGCCGTGACCGGGCACGGTCTCGACCGACGGAACGACCGGAACGTCCCCCCCGCCCGGCAGGGCGGGAGAGGGGACCGGGCCGCCTGCGCCACGGCGTGCGTCTCGCCTGTCTCTCCGCGACTCCTGCGCCATCAGCGCGTTTCCCGGTGCGCGGTGTGCTTGCCGCACCAACGGCAGTACTTGCTGAACTCGACGCGGTCGGGGGTGTTTCGCTTCGATTTCTGGGACTGGTAGTTCCGTCGCTTGCAATCCTGGCAGGCCAGTGTGATCGCGACTCGTACTCCGGTGGCCATGATTCGACTCTCTCGTTGGTGGTGTTGCGAGGGTTGCGATAGCGGCGGTAGGACTCGAACCTACGACACGCGGATTATGATTCCGCTGCTCTAACCAACTGAGCTACGCCGCCAGGCGGCCACCAGTGTACCAGGGAAGCGTCCGCCGACGGCCGGCAGCGGTACCCCGCGAAGCGCAAGGAGCGCGGCCAGTGGGATCGCCGCGAGCCCCACGAGCAGCGGTGCCAACTCGCGGCGGGTCACACCCAGCACGTCGGTTCGCGCCTTGCGCGGAGAGCGGGCAACCTGATCGAGCGCCCAGTCACGGGCACCTACCGCCGCGGTCTCGTCGAAGTAGCTGCCCTCGACGAAGCGCGCGAGCGCCCGCGCAACGCTCTCGGCCCCCGCCGGCTGGCGGTACTCGGGCTCGGGCAGTCCGCCCCGGTCGTACACCTGCTCACCGGCACGCCCGAAGCGCACGATTGCGAGCTCGACGGGCCGTCGTCCCCGCAAGGCGGTTCGCAGCAGGCGCGCGTCGAGCGGGTCGCTCTCGGCGTCCGTCAGGACGAGCACGAGGCGCCGCTCGGCCGTCTCCGGGAAGATCGTGCCTTCGCCCAGCTTCTCCAGGGCGTTGAGGCTCGAGCTGGCACCGAACCCGCCTGCCGGGGGCGGATGTCCGCCGCGGATCGGGCCGGCGAGGACCCGTGAGAAACCCGCCGGGTCGAGGGTCGGGAAGAGGTGCGGAAGCGCCCGGTCGGCGACGGACACGATCCCTACCGGCACGTCCTCGAGGGCTGCGCGCACCGTGGTTGCGACCCGGCGCGCACGCTCGAGGCGTGTCGGCGCTCCTGGGCCGCCCGACGCGAGCATGGAGCGGCTGGTGTCGATCGCGACCAGCATCGCCACGTCCGACCTGCCCGCGGTGCGCTCCACGCCGCGCACGACCGGCTGGGTGGCCGCAAGCGCGGTCAGCAGCGCCGCGAGGGCGATGCAGATCGCCGCCGCGACGTCCGGCAGCACACCCTGGGTGGCCAGACCGAGCGCGCGGCGCGCCGCCGCCACGCGCCTGCGAGCGACCACGATTGCCGCCAGCGGCGCCGCGCCGGCCAAGCCCACCAGCGTGCCGAGCGGTGTGAGCAGCTCGATCGTGGCGAGCATCAGTACCCGCCTCCCCCGCCCGACGACCCGGCGCCGCCACCGAAGCGGCCGAAGCCGGTGCCGCGCCTCGGATCGACATGATCGACCGATCCGCTGAGCAACCGCTCCAGATTCGCCTTGGCCGCCTCGTTCGCGGGGTCGAGGCGGATGGCCTCGCGGAGCAGCTCGATCGCCCGTTCGAAACGGTCGCCGGTGTCGAGCTCGAGCTCGGCCGCCTCGCCCGCCAGCACCGCCTCGAGGTTCAGCACGAAGGACCGGCGCTCGGCTCCTGCGTCGCGACCGGCAGCGGACAGGGCGAACGCGGCATCGGCGGATGCGATCACCTGGTCGAGCGAGCCGATCTCGGACGGATCCTCGACGCGGGCGCGGCGGAAGAGAGCGGCGGCACGCCGGATCGCCACGTCATCGCGCGTCCCGAGCACGAATGCGGCCCCCGGGTCTGCCGCCGCCCAGATGCCGGGCGAGCGGAAGCGAGCACCGAGGCGCTTGTCCTCCCTGGCCGCGTAGCCGTCCCAGCGGAAGACCTCGATCGTGGTCTTGGCACCGGCCAGCGCGACGAGCGCGAGCAGCGCGACGAGCGCGAGGCGCGCCGGCCGGGGCAGACTACGCATCGGCGCGTCTGGTCAAGGGCACACGGGCAGTGACGAGCTCGGAGGCCCCTGCCGCGAGCAGCACGCCCGCGAGCACGAGACCGAGTGCCAGTGGGAACCGGTCACCCTCTGCAGCGATCCGGACCGCTGCGCCGGGATCGGGTGCCTGCTCCACGAAGCCGCGGCCCTCGGCCAGCAGCCGGCGGAAAGCGCGCTCGTCCTCCTTGGTCGCGGACAGCGCGACCACGCGAACAGGGATGCGCTGCGCCTCGAACCGCTCGATCGCACGCGTGACGGCGGCGAAGTCCACGTACTCGTTGTTGAGGTCGCTAACGAGGAGGACGTCGCCGTCGCCGATCCCGCGGCGCTGCAGAACCTCGAACGCCAGATCGAGCCCGGCCGAGATGCGCGTGCCGCTGGTCAGCGTCGTCGCCCACGGGGCGGCGACGTAGCGGCTCTTTCCGACCCTGATGCTCGGGACGCCGTCGGGCACGTCCGCTCGCGGCACGAAGAAGCGTCGAAGCGGCTCGAGCTCCCTGGACGGCGTGCCCGGCGGCAGCATCTCGTAGGCGTTGTCGCTGAACAGAACGACCCCGAGCCGGCCACCCTCGGCCACCGCCCGCTCGAGCGTGCGGTCGATCTGACGGAACACCTTGGGGCGAATGGACGAGGAGACGTCGAGCACGAGGACGGTCGTCCTCCCGCGAGCAGCGATCTCCTGAGGCCCGGCCTCGGAGGACGATGCTGCGCTGTACCCCGCGAGCAGGAGTCCGGCTACGGCCAGGGCGAGGCCGGCCCGCAGCGCGACGGTGCGGAGCGAGGCCGTCCGGTAGCGAGGTGCGTCGCCGATGGCAAGCCTCATCGCGCGCTCCGCTGGATCTCGTCTGCCACGTCTTGCATGGCGGCGGGGGCGGGTGGCTCGCGGCCCCAGGCGAGGCTTTCCGCGCGCTCGCGGAGCGCGGTGGCGCCGTCGCCCAGCGCGCGCCACAGCCCGTCCAGCGCGAGGCGCCGCTCGTCGAGCGCATCCCTGCGCGCTGTGCGCCTGACCTGCGCGACGGCTCGGGCGAGGGGCGAACGGCGGTCGCGCCGGAGAAACGCGACCGCACCGCCAAGCCAGGGCCGCGTCAGGATCAGCGAGAGCGCCGCCGCGACCGAGGTCACGATCGCGAGCAGCGCTCCCAGCAGCCAAGCCGGGAGGGCGGTGTGCGGCCGCTCCAGCTCCCGCAGTCCGTCTGCCCACTGCGAGAGGCCGACGGGCAGCGAACGCGGAACGACACGGACGACGGGGAGCCCGACGAGCAGCCGCTTGGGGGTGCCGCGTGCGTCGCGATACCGCACGAGGCCGTTGGCCAGGAGGAGGTTGTCGCCCTTCTGCCCTGGCAGGCAGAAGTCGTCGAGGCACTCGAGACGCACGGTGTAGCGCAGCAGTGCGTCGCCCCCGTCCCGGAAGACGCGGAGGCTCGCCGGGCCGGCGAGCCGGTACGGGAACGGGTCGAGGACGAGCTCGACCGTGCCCGGCTGCGCGGCACCGCGAGCGATCGTGACGTCGACGGTTCCCCCGACAACGTCGCCGAAGCGGTGCGGCCCAGGGGCTAGCTCGGCGTTGGCACGTACCCCCTCCAGCGGGGGCAGGTGGAACTCGGTCGGCCGGATCAGCGCACCGATCGCGAGACCGATGCCTGCTGCTGCGA
>JBJXGY010000123.1:0-64987 GCA_046160185.1 Gaiella sp.
CCGATCGCGAACGCCTGCAGCTCGGCCGTGACCGGGACCTCCGCCCGCTCGACCATGTCCTTGTAGAAGGCGAGCGCCGTGCGCTGGTACATGGGTGGATACTGCTGCGCCGAGGTGGCGGTGTGGACGGACTCGTCCCACGCCTCGGGGAAGTCGGGCGGCGGGATCGCCTCCACCTCGGCCAGCCTCGCCTCGACGTCCGCGAGGGTGTAGGAGTGACGGCGGCGGCCTAGCTCGATCGTCCTCGAGGCCGCGCCGAGCCGGACGTGTCCGGTCGGCACGATCGAGCCCAGGGCGGCAACGACCGCATTGCCGACCGCGTGCCCCAGCTCGTCGCGCCGGGCGTACGAGTGGCGTGAGGCCTCCCAGTTGCCGAACCAATAGTCCCAGCCGGCGACGTCACCGCCGCAGCCCGAGAGAAACAGGCACTCGGCACCAGGCCGCGCAGCCTGCACGGTGTCGCGGAGCGGCCCGGGGAAATCCGCGTTCCAGAGCAGGGTATGCCCGCCGATCAGGGTCGGGTGGCATGCGAAGCTGGCGACCACCGCGAGCGGCGTGCCGTCCGCGCGATCGATCGCGATCACCCCGACCGTGTCGTCGACGGCCCGCTCGGGAACGACCCGGTTGACCGTGATCCCCGGGGCGCTGCCGGAGCCGAAACCGGCCCGCGCCGGCCGTCGCGCCCGCCAGGCCGCGTAGACGATACCCGCGATCGTCTCGGGCAGCAGCTCCACGTAGTTCGCAAACGCGGGGGCGTCCCTGAGGCCGGCGACGCTCGAGCCGCGGGAGAGGCTCGGGGCGCTGTGGTTGTGGGCCGCATTCACCATCACCGCGTGCGGCGGGATCCCGGTCAGCGCCTCCACCCGCTCACGCACCGCGGCGGTCAGCTCCGCCCCGGCGAAGACGAGGTCGACCGCCACGATCGCGACCGTCACCTCGCCGTCGTCGAGGACGAGCGCCTGAGCGCCGAGTGGGTCGTGGATCCCCTCCGCGAGGCCCGTGCGGGCCGCCCAGCAGCCGTGCGGCAAGCCGCAGGGCGGGGTGATGTCGGCGCGCGCGACGCCTGCTCTCAGCTCGGTCACCGGTGCTCCTTCCGTCTTAGAACTCATTTCAGATTGAAGCCTGGGTCGCCAGGCTGCGCTGGACACGCACGCTTCTTCGTCCTCAGTCGCGCCAATACGTCACGTATTGGCGCTCCCTGCGTCCTCGCATCGCACGCACCCATCGCACCCTGACGAGAAGCGTCATTCTGAAATGAGTTCTCACGATCGTCTCGTCAACTCCTCGTACACCTCCGGTCGCCGCTTGCGCAGCGGGAACGACGGCGCCTCACGCACGCGCGCGAGCAAGCCGGGGTCGAGCTCCGCGACCACCATAGAACTCGCGAGGCCGGAGTTGGAACTTGCGACCATCGACCCGTCCGGGGCGAGGACGTAGGCGCCGCCGACGTGCGTGCTGTGCCCGTCGAAGCCCACCTGATCGGAGAACACGGCGTACACGCCGTTGTCGCGTGCCAGCACGTCGTGGAGGCGCGGCGGCCGCGGGCGCTCGGCGAGGAGCGCCGCCTGGGCGGCGAGGAGCTCGTCGGCCGGGGCTTCGCGCCCGCGCCCGTCGAAGGCATGCGAGCCGTCGGCCGCCTCGAGCGTGCGGTTCGCGTGCGGCAGCAGGACGAGCTCCGCCCCAAGCAGCGCGAGAATGCGCCAGCTTTCGAAGAAGTCGCTGTCGTGGCAGATCGCGGTGCCCACCCTGCAGAAGCCGAGGTCGAAGACCGACCAGTCGTACGCCTGGCGGAAGCGGAGGAACTCGTCGAGCGAGGCGTGGACCTTGCGCTGCAGCCCGATCAGCCCCTGCGGTCCCACGAGCGCGGAGGTGTTGTAGTGGGTGCCACGGTGCAGCTCGCAGAATCCGTAGGAGACGACGATCTTGCAGGCGTGTGCCTGACGGTGGATCGTCTCGAAGATCCTGCCGTCGTGACGCTCCGCGCCGCGGGTGACCGCCTCGCTGCCGTTGTGTCCGGTGACGGAGAGCTCGGGAAAGACGACGAGGTCGCAGCCGCCGGCGGCGGCCTCGGCGATCAACCGGAGGTGCGTGGCGAGGTTGTGCTCGACGTCCTCGTGACGGACGTCGACCTGCGTGGCCGCGACCCGGCAGCGCTCCACGGTCAGTCGAGCTCCGACCGCTGCGCCTCGCGGGCGACGACCACCACGTTGTCGCCCTGCTGCGTCGTCGCGATCGCGCGCACGACGCACACGATCCCGTTGGTCTTGCTCAGGATCACCTCGGGCTCCCGGTCGGGCCGCTCCAGGAAGTGCATGTGCCCGACCGGCTCCCCCACGGATACCCGCTGCCCGAGGTCGACAAGGGTCTCGAACAGGCCCGACTCGGGCGCGAGGAGGTAGTGGTCGAGATCGGTCGCCATCAGCAGCGTCTGCTCCGGCAGGCCGAGCTGTGCGCGCGTGACCGGCTCGCCCTCGAGCACGCCGAAGCGGCGCAGGACGTTCCGCAGGCCGCCCAGCGCCAGCCGGTGGATGGCGGCGGTGACGTGGCCGCCGCCCCCGAGCTCGGTGCTGACGACGATCTTCCCCTGGCGCTCGGCCTCGCCCACCAGCAGCCCCGTGCCGGCGATGTCGATGTAGACACAGCACCAGTCCGTGTTCCAGTGGAACATCCCGTCCACCATCTGCCTGCGCTGCTCGGGGTCGTCCACCCAGTGCATCTCCGACCACGGCAGGCAGAGCCCGGTGCGCCCGCCGCTGTGCATGTCCACGACGACGTCCGAGAGCGGGAAGAGGACGGTCGAGAGGAAGTGGGCGAGCTGCTCGTCGGGCCGGCCGGCCGGCGAACCCGGGAACGACCGGTTCATGTTTGCGCCCGAGGGCCAGAGCCGCGTGTAGGCACGCGAGGCGTCGATCGAGACGCACGGGATCACGATCACACGACCCTGGACGTGCTCGGGCCGGAGCTCGCGCGCGAGGTTGAGCGCGGCCACCTGCCCTTCCGGCTCGTCGCCGTGGACGCCGCCCAGGACGAGCGCCGTCGGGCCTTCGCCGCGGGAGATCGTGACGATCGGGACGTACTGGTTCGACCAGCCGCTCTCGTTCGAGGAGCGAGGCACCTGGAGCCGGCCGACCTGCTTCCCCGGCGCCTCGAGGTCGATGGTGCAGAGGATCGGGGACTCGCTCATGCTTGCCCCCAGAGCCGGCATCCGCTCTCGCGGATCCCGGCTCGGGAAAATCCCTGAAGCGGCCGCTGACGCGGCCGGCCGCTGCCCCGGAACGCGAGACGGGGAGTTGACACAGGGCGGCTCATGGGCGCCCGGCAATCCTAGAGGATTGTTGACAATGTCGCTATAGTCGACAATCCGGCGGCGCCCGGATCGCCCTCCACCACGTCAGCTGAGGAGACCCAGTGAAGATCACCGACGTCGAGGCCATCGTCCTGCGACAGGCGGTCGTGAACGAGGGCATCGCCGACGGCAGCCAGGACGATCTCGTCGTCCGCATCCACACCGACGAGGGAATCACCGGGATCGGCGAGGTCGACTCGTCGCCCGAGCTCGTGCAGGCGCTCGTGCAGGCGCCGAGCTCGCACGCCGTGGCCGTCAGCCTGCGCGATGTGCTGATCGGCGAGGATCCCCTCGACGTCGAGCGGCTGTGGCAGAAGATGTACCGCGGCCTCATCTACTTCGGCCGGCGCGGAATCGCCGTGCATGCGATCAGCGGCCTCGACATCGCGCTGTGGGACATCAAGGGCAAGGCGCTCGGGAAGCCGATCTTCGAGCTGCTCGGAACGCCGTACCGCGACCGGGTCCGTGCCTACGCCTCGATGCTGATGCCCGAGACGACGACGGAGGTGGCGGAGGCCGTGACGGCGCTCCGGGAGCAGAGCTTCACGGCCGTCAAGCTCGGCTGGGGGCCCCTCGGCAGGGATCCGAAGCAGGACGTCGCCCTCGCGGCCGCGGCCAAAGAGGCGGGCGGCGAGGGCGTCGAGATCATGATCGACTGCGGCCTCGGCTACGTGGCGGACGCCAAGACGGCGATCGAGGTCGCCCGCGAGTACGAGCAGCTCGGGATCTACTGGATGGAGGAGCCGTTCGAGCCGGACGAGTACGAGGCCTACGCCGAGCTCGCCGACGCGGTCGACCTGCGCATCACCGCCGGCGAGCAGGACGCCACCTGGTGGGGTTTCCGCGAGCTGATCGAGCGGGCCCGCGTCGATCTCGTGCAGCCCGACGTGACGCGCTGCGGCGGCATCACCGAGACCCTGCGGATCGCCCAGCTCGCGCATGCGCAGGGCGTCGCGACCGTGCCGCATGCCTGGAAGAGCGGGATCATCAAGGCGGCCTCGCTGCACTGCAACGCCGTGATGCCGGACGGGATCTGGCAGGAGTACTGTGTCGCCGACACCCCGATCGCGAAGACACTGACGGTTCAGCGCCTGCCGATCGAGGACGACGGCTATGTCGCCGTCCCCAGCACGCCCGGCTTGGGCGTCGACCTGGACGAGGACGTCCTGGAGAGCCTCAGGGTCGGCTGAACCGCACTGGTCACATGAGACGGAGGAGGGAACGATGAGCTCGACCCACGTTGCAGGCACCGACCTCGCCGCACGTGCGGCGGCCGTCATCCCCGGTGGGGTGAACAGCGGCCAGCGCCAGGTCGCGGGGCTCGAGGAGATGGTGGTCACCGCCACCAGCGGCTCGACCTTCACCGATGCGAACGGCCGGGTCTTCACGGACTACCACGCCGCCTTCGGGCCGCCGCTCCTCGGTCACAACGACCCCGATGTCGAGGCGGCCGTGGCCGCCACGGGACGCTCGCTCGACCTGATGGGCGTCGGCGTGACGCGGGTCGAGGTTGAGCTCGCGGAGCGCCTCGTCGCCAACGTCCCGTCGCTCGAGAAGGTCCTGCTCACCTGCACGGGCAGCGAGGCGACGTTCCACGCGCTGCGGGTCTCCCGCGCCGCGACGGGCCGCCGCCACGTGATCAAGTTCCAGGGCTGCTACCACGGGTGGCACGACTCGGTGGCGATGAACGTGATCTCCCCCGCCGAACGCGTCGGCGGCAAGGACCCGCTCTCGCAGGGGATGCTCCCCGAGGCGGTCGACTCGACCATCGTCTGCCGCTTCAACGACGCGGACGACGTCGCCAGGGCGCTCGCCGAGCACGACGTGGCCGCGATCATCCTCGAGCTGATCCCGCACAACATCGGCGCGGTGCTCCCGCAGCCGGGGTTCCTCGAGCGGCTGCGCGAGCTCGCGACGAAGCACGGCACGGTGCTGATCTTCGACGAGGTGATCACGGGCTTCCGGCACGGGCTCGGCGGCTACCAGGAGATCGCCGGCGTCACGCCAGACCTGACCACGCTCGGCAAGGCGATGGCGAACGGCTGGCCCGTCTCCGCACTCGGCGGCAAGGCCGAGCTGATGGACATGTTCTCGACCACGCCCGGCCGCCCGGCCTTCTTCGCCGGCACCTTCAACGGGCACCCGGCCACGAGCGCGGCTGCTCTCGCCACGATCGAGAAGCTCGAGCGCGAGCCCGTGCACGAGCACGTCTTCCGCCTCGGCGAGCGGGCACGCACGGGCCTTCAGGCCATGTACGACCGGCTCGGGGTGCCCGCGGTCGTCTCGGGCTTCGGCTCCGTCTTCGTCACGTACTTCCTGGAAGGCCCGGTCGTCAGCTACGACGACCTCCTTCGCAACGACGTCGACCTCTTCATCGGGTACCGGCGCGAGCTGATGAAAGACGGCATCTTCGAGCTGCCGCTCAACCTGAAGCGGAGCCACTTCTCCTACGCGCACACCGACGAGGACGTCGACCGTCTCGTCGAGGGAACCGAGGCCGCAGTGACGCGGTACCTGGGGTCTCGCGGGTGAGCCACCCCGTCGGCTGCACGATCGATCTGGGCGCCGATGGGAAGCAGGTCGGAGAGCTCCGGCTGCCGCGCGGCCCGGACGATGGCGCGTTCGTCTCGATCCCCATCGCGACGATCGCCAACGGGGACGGTCCGGCGGTGCTCGTCTCCGCCGGCACGCACGGCGACGAGTACGAGGGCCAGATCGCCGCACGCCGGCTCCTCGCCGAGGTCGAGCCGGCGCAGGTGTCCGGCCGGCTGATCGTGGTCCCGACGGTCTCGCCGGAGGCCGCACAGGCGCACTCGCGCTTCTGGCCGTCGGGCGCGAACTTCAACCGCTCGTTCCCCGGCCGCCTCGACGGCCCGCCCGACGAGGTGCTCGCGGACTTCTTCACGACCGTGCTCTTCCCCCTCGTGGAGATGATCGTCGAGCTGCACTCGGGCGGCAGCGGGTCGTGGATCGCTCCCTGCTCGCACATGTGCGCCGTCGACGACCCCGCGCAACGCAAGGCGATGCTCGAGGCGATGGAGGCCTGGAACTCGGACCTCCACTTCCTCTACACCGCCGGCGACAACTACTTCCCGACGATCGCGCAAGCACAAGGCAAGACGATCGTCACCACGGAGCTCGGGGGCTCCGGGCTGATCCCGCGATCCGTGCACGAGCTCGCGTGGAGCGGGCTGACGAACGTGCTGCGCCACTTCGGCGTCCTCGAGGGCGAGGTCGTGACGCGGGCGTCGCTCGGGCAGCCGCCCGCCCGCCTCTACGACGCCCGGGGCGCCGACGAGACGGTGACCGAGCTCGGGAGCGGGCTCATGGATCAGGCGCGGGCGCCCGTGGGCGGCATCGCCGAGGCTCTGGTCATGCCCGGCGAGCTGGTCGAGCGGGGACAGCCGATCGCGCGCATCTGGGCGTTCGACGCGCCGTCGCGGCCGCCGGTCGACGTCGTCGCCGAGCGGACGGGGCTTCTGCTCGGCATGGCCGCGCGCGCGTTCGTCAGGCAAGGACAGGGCTTCGCGTTCGTCGGCGAGCCGATCACCCGCGAGGCGCTGCTGGCGGAGGTGGGGGCATGAGACGCAATATGACAACCCCCCGTCTCGCGTTCCGGGGTAGCGGCCGGCCGCGGCAGCGGGCGCTCCAAGGCTTTTCCCGGGCCGGGATCCGCGAGAGCGGATACCGGCTCTGGGGGCTGGTATGAGCCATCCGGTGGGCTGCACGATCGACTTCGCGCGCCAGGGCAAGCAGGTCGGCCACCTCTCGATCCCGAAGATCAACAACACCGCCGGCTGGGCGAGCACGTTCGTCCACATCGGCCAGATCGCGCACGGTGACGGTCCCACGGTGCTCGTGCTCGCCGGCAACCACGGCGACGAGTACGAGGGCCAGGTCGCCGCGCTGCGGCTGCTCCAGGAGCTGCAGCCCGAGCAGATCTCGGGACGCGTGATCGTGATCCCCGTGCTCTCGGTGCAGGCCTCGAAGGCGAACACTCGCAACTGGCCCTCCGGCGCGAACTTCAACCGCTCGTTCCCCGGTCGCCCCGGCGGCCCGCCGAACGAGCAACTCGCGCACTACCTCTCGACCGTCCTCTTCCCGCAGGCCGATGTCGTGATCGACATGCACTCCGGCGGGCGAAGCGCCTGGTTCCTGCCCTGCTCCCACATGCACGTCGTGGAGAACCCCGCGCAGCGGCGAGCGATGCTCGAAGGCATGGAGGCGTGGAACAGCGACTGGCATTTCCTCTACATCGACGTCAACGGGCACGGACTGCTCCCCGTCGAGGCCGAGAACCAGGGCAAGCTCGTGATCACGACCGAGCTCGGCGGCGGCGGGCGCGTTCCCGCCCCGGTGCACAGGCTCGCCTGGAGCGGACTCAACAACGTGCTCCGGCACGTCGGCGTGCTCGAGGGCGAGGTGCTGACGCGCGAGTCGCTCGGGCTTCCGCCTGCCGTCATTCTCGACGGCCGCAACCCCGACACGATCGTCGTTGCACCGGAGGACGGGCTCTGGGAAGCAATGCTCGAGCCGGGCGACCCGGTACGCGAGGGCGAGCCCGTCGGCAGGCTCTGGTTCATCGATCGGCCCGACCGTCCGCCGGTGGTGATTCCGGCGCCGATGGATGCGGTCGTCGCAGTGACGAAAGCGATTCCGGTGACCGAGCAGGGCGATTGCGTGTTCGTGCTCGGCGAGCCCATCGACAGGGCTGCGTTGCTCTGAGCGATGAAGATTCGCTAGACGCAGATCGTGGTCGCCCCGCTCACCAGGCTCGGCGACCGCACCTTCGGCAGCCTGCGCCGCCACCGCGATTACCGGCTCTTCTTCGCCGGCAGCGGCATCTCGTTCGTGGGGACGTGGATGCAGCAGATCGCCGCCTTCTGGCTGGTCCTCGAGCTGACGGGCTCGCCGCTCGCGGTGGGGGCGCTCGCACTCGTGCAGACGTTGCCGGTCACCGTGCTGGCGCTCGTGGGCGGAGCGATCGCCGACCGCGTCAGCGATCTGCGCAGGATGGTCGTCGTCTGCGAGGCGGTCCTCTGCATCGAAGCCGCGCTGCTCTGCTTCCTCGCGCTCAGCGGCCTGATCGAGACATGGCACCTGTACGCGCTCGGGTTGGCGTACGGGGTCGCGGTGGCGGTGAACGCACCTTCGCGGCACACGCTGGTCTTCCGCATCGTCGGCCGCGAGGATCTGACGAATGCGATCGCGCTGAGCGCGAGCCTCGGCACGACCGCACGCATCCTCGGGCCGGCGATCGGCGGCGTCGTCCTGGCCACGCTCGGCCCGGGAGCCGCTTTCGGACTCAACGCGGCGAGCTACGTCGTCGTGATCGCCGCGCTGCTCGCGATGCGAATCGGCCCCAGGCCGCCGGGTGCCTGCCCGCCTCCCGGCGTGCTCGCCGGGATCGGTCAGACCCTCCGCTTCGCGGTGAGCTCGCGACGTGTCGCCGTCGTCTTCTTCTCGCTCATCCTTGTCAGCACGCTCTCGTTCAACTTCGACGTGCTCCTGCCGCTCGTCGCCGGGCTCACCCTCGACGAGGGACCGGGCGTCTACGGCCTGATCGCCGCAGTCTTCGGCGCGGGCGCGCTCACTGGGGCGCTCATTCTTGCCACGATCGGGCGCGCCCGGGTGCTGCTCGTGCTCGGCGGCGCGCTCGGCTTCGGCCTCCTGCAGCTCGTGCTCGGGCAGCAGGACAGCCTGCCCGCCATCTGCGTCCTCCTCTACGCCTGCGGGATCGTCTACATCCTCTGGGGCTCGAGCTCGCTCGCCACGCTCCAGCTCGCCGCGCCGGAGGATATGCGCGCCCGGGCGGCAAGCCTCTACTTCTTCGGCTTCATGGGCGGCGCACCGCTGGGTGGCCTCATCGCCGGCGCGCTCACCGCGCACGGGGGCACGGAGCTGGCGTTCACGGTCGCAGGCGCGATGGCGGTCCTCGTCGTCGCGGCCGGCGCCTCCGTGCTCCTGTCCGACCGCTCCGCGCGCGCCGCCGCGAGAGCAGCCCGGGCGGCAAAGGCATGAGCGAGCGAGAGCAACTCTTCCCGCTGACCCGCTGCCGGTTCGGCGTTGCGCGGCGCGACGTGACACCTCCGGTCGGCATCTACACACGGTCGTGGGGCGCAGCGACGCACGAGGTCGCCGAGGGTGTCCACCGCCCCTTCACGGCCACTGCGGCCGTGTTCGCGCCGCTCGCCGGCGAAGGGCGGGCGCTCGCGCTGGTCGCGCTCGACATCGGCTGGTTCCAGCACCTCGCCGACGAGCGCGTCCTCAGGCGCTCGGTGCTCGAGCGCACGGGGCTCGACGACGCCGAGCTCCTGATCCAGATGTCGCACACGCACGCCGGCGCGAACACGAACTCGCGGCTGGGGGGGAAGCCGGGCACGGAGCTGATCGCGCCGTACCTCGACCGGCTCGCGGTCTCGATCGGCGACGCTGTGCTGGAGGCGCGTCTCGCGCTCCGTCCCGCGTTCGTCTCCTACGGCACAGGCCGCTGCGGGCTCGCGGCGAACCGCGACCTCTGGGACCCGGAGGCCGGCCGCTTCGCCTGCGGCTACAACCCCGACGCCCCGGCCGACGACACTGTGCTCGTCGCGCGGGTCACCGGCGACGACGGCGCGATGCTGGCGACGCTCTGCAACTACGCGTGCCACCCGACCACGCTCGCCTGGGAGAACCGGCTGCTCTCGCCCGACTTCGTCGGCGCGGCGCGGGAGGTGCTGGAGACCGCGTTCGGCGCCCCCGCGCTCTTCCTCCAGGGCGCCTCGGGCGAGCTCGCGCCGCGGGACGACTACGTTGGCGACGTAGAGATCGCCGACCGCAACGGCCGCCAGCTCGGCCATGCGGCCGCGGCTGCGGTCGAGGCGCTTCCCCCGGCCGGAGCCCGCTTCGTCTACACCGGCATCGTCGCCTCGGGCGCCAACCTGGGAACGTGGGAGTACCGTCCGTGCGAGCCTGGGCAGCTCGCACGGGCAGAGGTGCTCGAACGCGTGCTGACGCATGTGAAGCTCGAGCGGAAGGGCGACCTCGGCGTCGTCGAGAGCATCTCGAGCTCGGCGCCCGACTCGCCGCAGGAGCGGGAGAAGGCGCTCCGGCGCGAGCTGCTGCGCCTTGCGCTCGGCGACGAGCCCGTCCATGCGATGCCGCTGTGGGCGTGGCGACTGGGCGAGGCGCTGCTCGTTGCGCTTCCGAACGAGCCGTACTCGGACTTCCAGACCGAGCTGCGGACACGCTTCCCCGGCGTCCCCCTCCTCGTGCTGATGACGACGAACGGCGGCGTCGGCTATCTGCCTCCGCGCCACACGTACGGCACCGGGCGCTACCAGGAGCAGCAGTCGCCGTTCGCGCCGGGCTGCCTGGAGCAGACGATCGAGGCAGCGGCAGAGACGCTTGCCGACCTGTAGAGCGGTGTGATCGCGTCGGCTTGGGGGTTCGGCGGGAAGGGCTTCACGTGGGAGAGGAAGGAGGAACTAGTCGGGAGCCTGTCTCAGTAGTCGGCGGCGCCGCCGTCGGGCCAGGAGCGCCTGGGGAGCGCCGCGTCGCGCGACGGCCGCCGGCGAGCCTCAGCCTCGTCCAGCTCGAGCCCGAGGCCGGGGCCGGCGGGCGGCACGACGTAACCGTCCTGCGCTCGTGGGGCGTTCGGGAAGAGCTCGTAGAGCGGCTCGAGCTCCATCCACTCCTGGATCCCGAAGTTCGGCACCGCCATATCCACGTGCAGACACGCGACGCCGTTGACCGGCGAGCTCGCATGGTGGAGGGCAGAGCGCTGCCCGTGCGCCTCGCCCATGGCCAGGATCTTCTTCGTCTCGGTGATCCCGCCCGCGTGCACCATGTCGATGCGGAGGTAGTCGACGAGCTCGTCCTCGATCAGCGGCTGGAACTCCCACTTGTGCGCGAGCTGCTCGCCCGTCGCAAGGGGCAGGTTCACCTTGTCGCGCACGAGCCGCAGTGACGTGGGGTTGAGCGGACGGATCGGGTCCTCGTAGAAGTAGAGCCGGTACGGCTCGAGCGCGTGGCCGAGGTACGCGGCCTCGGCCGGTGAGAACATCGTGTGCGCGTCGAGCAGGAGGTCGGCGTCGTCCCCCAGCGCGAGGCGCAGCGCCTCCGTCGCGGCGACCGTCTCGACGATCGACCGCTGCGGGTCCCACCGGCTCAGCCCCTGCTCGTCGAACGCGGCGAGCGGGCCGAAGCGAAGCGCGCTGAATCCCTGCTCCCGCCAGCGCAGCCCGTCCTCGACAAGCGCCTCCGTCGTATCGCCGGCGAGGTGGCGATAGACGCGCACCTTCTCCCGTGTCGGCCCGCCGAGCAGGTCGTAGACGGGCACGCCGAGCGCCTTGCCCTTCAGATCCCAGAGGGCGATGTCGATCCCGGCAACGGCGCTCATGATCACCTGGCCGTTCGACCAGAACGTCCCCCGGGTCATCTCGCTCCACCAGTGCTCGATGCTGCCGGCGTCCTTGCCCACGAGCAGCTCGGCGAAGTGGTCGAGGATGCCGATCACCCCGCGGCTGCGGCCGGCGAGGCTCGCCTCGCCGATGCCGGTCAGGCCCTCGTCGGTGCGCACGAGGACGAGCAGCACGGCGAAGTCGTAGCCCGCGCCGACGCTCACAGGCAGCGTCTCGATGCCGGTGATCCTCATCCGTCCCCCGGCCTTGCGGTGATCATGCGGTCGCGTCCTCGTCCCACTCGGGCCCGTCGAACGTCTCCAGCTCGTCGTACAAAGGCGACTCCAGGGGCGGCGGCGACAGGGCGTGCCGCTCCACGATCTCGGCAACGATCGCCGCTGCCTGCTCGACGTCCTCGTCGCCGATCAGACGGTGCGTGACGAGGCGGATAGTGCTCGGGTCGCGTTCCATCGCCCGGACGCCGCCCTCGTCGAGAAGACGGCACAGCACCCCCGCCTCGAGCCCGATGGCCGTGACGTCGACCACGACGATGTTCGTCTCGGCCGGCGACCGGAGGGCGAGGCCCGGCACGGCCGCGAGGCGCTCGGCGAGCACGCGTGCGCGCCGGTGGTCGTCGGCGATACGGTCGACCATCGTCTCCAGGGCGACGAGCCCTGCGGCGGCTGCGATCCCCGCGCGGTGCACGGTGCCCCCGCCGAGGCGGTGCAGGACGAGCTTCGCGCGCTCGACGACCGCCTCGCTGCCTGCCAGCATCGCGCCGAACGGCGCCGACAGTCCCTTGTTGAGCGAGAGCGCGACCGAGTTCGCCGGGGCGGCGAGCGCCGCGAGCGGCACCCCGAGCGCCACGGAGGCGTTGACGAGCCGGGCGCCGTCGACGTGTACCCGGCAGCCGTGCCGCTTCGCCGCGTCGGCGAGCGACTGTGTCGACTCGGCCGACAAGACCGTGCCGCCCGCCCGCGTGTGGGTGTTCTCGAGCACGAGGAGCGCGGCGCGGGTCTCCCTGACCAGCTGCTCGACCGCCTCGGGATCCATCCGCCCGTCTGCGGCCCAGATCGGAGACGGCTCCAGCCGCGCGACCTCGGTGATGCCCATCCCCTCGGAGCTGAGCACGTGCGAGGCCGCCTCGAGCACCACGTGCTCACCGGGGTCGCAGAAGACGAGCAGCGCCGCGAGGTTCGCCATCCCGCACGTCGGCACCCAGGTCGCCGCAGCCTTCCCGAGCAGCTCGGCGGTGCGCTCGCAGAGCGCATTGAGCGAGGCGTCCTCTCCGAACCTGGGCCAGCCGAGCTCCGCACTCCGCATCGCGTCCCACATCTCGTCCGTGGGGACGGTGCAGAGATCGCTGCGCAGGTCGATCATCGGCGCGCTGGATCAGGCGCGCAGCAGGTGCCGGCCCGGCCGGGCACCGGTGTGCTCGCCGCCGTCGACGACGGCGACGCCGTTGACGAGCACGTGCTCGACACCCTTGGCGTAGTGGTGCGGGTCGTCGATCGTCGAGACCTCCTCGAGCCCGTCGTAGTCGAGCACGACGACGTCGGCCGCGTAGCCCGCCCGCAGGAGCCCCCTGTCCCAGAGCCCGAAGTGCGCGGCCGGCATGCTCGTCATCTTGCGGATCGCCTCCTCCAGGCGCAGCGTCCCCTTCGCCCGCACGTGGTGCGTGAGGTAGTGAATGTGCCCCGAGTAGCCGAGCGGATGGCGCAGAGCGTCGGCCAGAGGGCCTTCCTCCGTGACCGTGAACGAATCCACGCCGAGGCAGAAGAGCGGGTGCGAGATCATCTCCGCCATGTGCTCGTCGGTGAAGAGGCGTCCGACGACGAGGATGCTCTCGTACGCATCCCCCGCGTCCGCGAGCACGTCGAAGAGGCAATCCCAGGGGTCAGCCTTCGTCAGGTCGGCGATCTGGGCGAACGAGAGACCGTCCCACTCGCCGTGCTGCTCGCTCGCCAGCAGGCGGACACGGTCCCACTCGCCCTTGTGGATGAATCGCCAGTAGCGGTCGCACTCGCCGCGCAGCCGCACGCGCGTCTCGCGGTCGCGGAGCCGGGCGAGCGCGGCCTCCGGGCCGTCCGCGGCGACCCAGGGCGGCAGGATTCCGGCCAGCTGGCCGAGCCCGTCGAGGAACGGGGTCGTGTCGGCGAGGACGTCCATGCCCTCGTCGCGCGCCGCGGCCATCATCTCCACCGCCCGCTCCCAGCCGCGGTCGGGCGCGTTCGTGTTGTGCCGGACGTTGAGGTGCGAGATCTCGGCGCGGATGCCTCCGGCACGGGCGACCTCGAGGAACTCCGTGATCGCGGCCAGGATCCCTGAGTCGCGGTTGCGCACGTGGCTCGTGTAGATGCCGTCGTACTCGCCGGCGATCGCGTTCAGTCGCGTCAGCTCCTCGACCGTCGCCTCGCGGCCCGGGTTGAACTCGAGCCCGGTGGACATGCCGAGCGCGCCCGTCTCCATCGCCTCGCGCATGAAGCGGTCCATCTGCGCCGACTGCTCCTCGGTGGGCGCTGGGCCCGAGACGCCTGCCGCGAGACGGATCGAGTTGTGGCCGACGAACCAGGCGAGGTTCGGGCTGTGCCCCATCTTCGAGATGAAGTCGAGGTGCTCGCCGAACGTGCCCCAGGGGATCAGCGGCCCGTCGTAGCCGAACGTGTGCAGGCGCTCGGTCTGGTAGACGCGAGAGTGGTCGGTCACCGGCGCGTAGCTCCAGCCGCAGTTGCCCACGACCTCGGTCGTCACGCCCTGGCGGATCGTGCTCTCCGCGGCGGGGTTCGCGAGCAGTGAGAAGTCGCTGTGACTGTGCGGGTCGACGAACCCGGGGCAGACGACTCTGCCCGAGGCGTCGATCACGCGGGTCGCCGTCGCGCTCTCACCGAGGCGGCCGACCTCGACGATCTTGCCGTCCTCGACGGCGACGTCCCCGAGGAAGGGCGGGCTGCCGGTGCCGTCCGCGACCCAACCGTTCCGGATCAGGACGTCGATCATTTCTTCACGCTCGCGCCCACGTGCGGCCCGAGGCGCGGGTCGAGGATGTCGCGCAGCCCGTCACCGAGGAAGTTGAAGCCGAGGACGACGATCATGATCGCGAGCCCGGGGAAGATCGAGAGCCACGGCGCGATGTCGAGGTAGGAGCGCGCGCTGTTGAGCATGCCTCCCCACGACGCCTCGGGGGGCTGGGTGCCCAGGCCGAGGAAGCTGAGGGCGGCCTCGCTGAGGATCGCGGTGGAGAGGTACACGGTGACGAGCACGATCAACGGAGCAGCGATGTTCGGGATGACGTTGCGGGCCATGATCCGCTTATGGGACGAGCCGAGCGCGCGCGCGGACTCGACAAACGGGAAGCCCATCACCTCGAGCACGGCGCCACGTACGACCCGGGCAAACACGGGCGCGATCACGATCCCGATCGCGATCATCGCGTTACGCCGGTTCGGGCCGAGGAGGCCGGCGATCACGATCGCCAGCACGAGACCGGGCAGCGCAAACATGAGATCGACGAACCGCATCAGCACGCTGTCGAGCCACCCGCCGAAGAATCCCGCCACGAGGCCCAGCGTCACTCCGATCACGAAGGCGATCGTCACCGAGATGATCCCGACCTGCAGCGACACCTGCGAGCCGTGGATGCAGCGGGCGAGTATGTCGCGACCGAGCTCGTCGGTGCCCATCGGGTGTGCCCAACTCGGCGATTGGAGCCGCACCGCCACAAGCTCGTCGGGATCGATCGTCCAGACGTACTGGCCGAAGATCGCGACCAGGATGTTGAACCCCACGATGATCGCGCCCGCGATCCCGATCGGGTTGCGCCACTTCGCGAACCTGCCCGCGCGTCGCGCCGGCGTATAGGCCCATGCGCCCGCGCCGACCTGGCTGGGCCCTTCCGGCGCCAGCACGGGACCCTCGTTGTTCGGGAAGGTGCTCATCCCTGGGAGATCCGCGGGTCGAGCACGCCGTAGAGGAGGTCGACGAGCAGGTTGGCGAAGATGAAGATGAACGCGAGGAGCATCGTCGCGCCCTGTACGACCGGGTAGTCGCGGTTGAAGATCGCGTTGATGAGCGTGTTGCCGAGGCCCGGCAGCCCGAAGATGATCTCGACGATCGCCGAGCCGCCCATCAGGATCCCGACCTCGAAGCCGACGACGGTCACGACCGGGATCAGCGCGTTTCGGAGCGCATGCCGCGAGATGACCACCTTCCGCCGGACCCCCTTCGCCCGTGCCGTGCGCACGTAGTCCTGCCCGAGCACCTCGAGCATCGTCGCGCGCACCATCCGCATCACGATCGCGAGCGTGAAGACCGAGATCGCGAGCGCGGGAAGGATGAACTGGCTCAGGTTCGCGATCGGATCCTCGTAGATGGGCACGTACGTCAGCGGCGGCACCCACCCGAACACCCGCGACGTGAAGAGGAGGAGGAGGGTCGCCAGCCAGAAGTTCGGGATGCTGACGCCGATCAGGCCGCCGATGCGGGCGAGGAAGTCGCTGCTCGAGTCGCGCTTCACGGCGGAGAGGACGCCGAGCGGGACGCCGATCACCGTCGCGATCAGCAAGCCGAGGACGACAAGCTCGAACGTGATCGGCAAGGCGTCGACCATCACGTTCGAGACCGGCTCCGTGTTGCGCAGCGAGAAGCCGAAGTCCCCCTGGACGACACCGCTGATCCAGCGCCAGTACTGCTCCGGGTACGAGCCCGTGAGGCCGAGCCTCCTGCGGGCCTCCTCTCGTTGCTCGGGGTCGTTCGCGATATCGGCTCCCCCGAGCACGTCGATGATGTCGCCAGGGAGCAGGCGCACCATCATGAAGATGATGATCGAGATCCCGATCAGGGTCGGGATCGCGACGAGAATCCGCCTGAGGACGTACGGGGCCACCTGCTACCAGTCTGACGGAGGTGCAGGAGGGGCGCTGCTGCGCCCCTCCCGCTGACCGGGGATGCCGTGGCTCACGGCCCCAGCACGGCCGTGCCTCACGACCTCAACCAGGCCGTGCCTCACGATCGCAACCACACAGTGTTCCGCAGGCCTGTGTTGAAGTCGTCGAACGCGACGTACATGCCCTGCACACGCCTGTTGACGACCTGGTACTTGTTGACCTGCACGAGGCCGATCTGCGGCACGTCGTTCTGGAGCAGGATCTGCGCCTGCTTGTAGAGCGGCAACCGCTTGTCGGGGTCGAGCGTGATCTTGCCGTTGCCGACGGCGCGCCACACCTTGACGTTCTTCCAGAGCGGGTACCAGCGCTGGTAGATGGCGTTGGCCGGGTTGTACTCGCTCAGGTAGCCGTCGACGTCACCGCGCATGCCGCGGGCGGTGAGGTCCCACTCGAAGTTGCCCGTGCCGTTGTTGGCGGCAAACGTGCCCGGCTCCTGGGCCACGATCTCGACCTCGATGTTGATCGCCTTCAGCTGCGACTTGATCACCGAAGCGACCTGCTGGAAGTCGAGCGGCGTCGAGAAGGTCGACAGCTTCACGGTAAAGCCGTTCTCCTGGCCCGCCTGCTTCATCAGCGCCCTGGCCTTGGGCAGGTCGTGTTTCTGGTACTTGGTCTTCAGCTCCGTCTGTGTCAGCGGCCACGGGCCGTACCCTGGCGGGACGATGCCGGAGTAGTTGCCGGCCCCGTTGTAGACGATGTCGAGGATCGCCTTCCGGTTGATCGCGAAGTTGACCGCCTGGCGGACGCGGACGTCGTGCCAGGGCTTCGGGTCGCCCTTGATCGTGAACTGCAGCTCTCTGAAAGCGGCGGTGCCGCCACGCAGCACGAGCAGGTTGGCGTCGTTCCGCACCGCGTTCGCGCCGTCGACCGAGAGCGTGGCGCCGTCGATCGCTCCGGCGCGCAGCGCCGCGATGCGGGCCTGCTCGTCGGGAAGCGTCTTCAGCGTCATCGCGTCCATGTACGGCTGGCCCTGCTTCCAGAAGCTCCTGTTGGCCTCGAGCTCGACGCGGTCGTTCGGGACGAAGTTGACCATCCGGTAGGGGCCGGTGCCGATGGCCTCGCGGGCGGCGTTGATCTGGTCGTAGAGACCGGCGGGGACGATCGGCGAGTAGCGGCCCCAGGCGAGGAAACCGAACACGCGGGCGTCTCGCGCCTTCAGATTGAGCCGGGCGACGTACTTCGACACGACGTCGACACCGGCGAAGGCCGGCACCTGGTTGACGGTGGCGACACTGCCCGGAAGCGGCGGGTTCAGCATCTTCTCGACGGAGTACTTGACGTCGCCGGCGTCGAGCTCCTTGCCGTTGTGGAACTTCACGCCCTTGCGCAGGTTGAAGGTGATCGACTTCTGGTCGGCGGCGATCTTCCAGGACTGGGCGAGCGCCGGCTTCAGGTTCAGGTCCTTGTCCCACTCGACAAGCGAGTCGTACGATGCCTGCTTGCCCCAGTGGTTGGCGGTCAGGATCGCCCCGAAGGGGGCGACGTGGACGGGGTCCTGCTCGAGCGCCCAGGTGAGCTTCCCACCGCGCCGGATCTGCCCGGACCTCGTCGACGACGCCCTCGCACTACCGGCGAGAGAGCCGGCGGCGGCAGCGCCTGCGGCGACCACCGCTGCTTTCTTGAGCGCGTCGCGGCGGGTGATCCCGCCACCCTCCTCGACCTCTGCGATTTCCTTGTCGGACACGGGCACGTCCCTCCTTTCGTCTGAGTCGGTCAGAGGATCTGACCGACTCGGGGCGCCTCGCCCTGGATGTCGTCGTAGAACACCGATTCGCGCACCTGGATGTTGGCGAGCCGGTCGATTGCCTCGCGGTCGACTTCGATCCCGAGGCCTGGTGTGTCGTTCACCTCGATCGCGCCTTCTCCCATCTCCACCGGCTCGGCGAGCACGTCGAGCTCCTGCAGCGGGTAGTGCGTGTCGCTCGCGAAGGGGAAGTTGGAGGACGAGGCAACGAGGTGCGCGTTCGCGACTGTCGCCGGGCCGAGCTCCGCCCAGCTGCCGATGGCGCACCACTTCCCCGCCGCGTCGGCAACGGCCGCGATCTGCCGCGCCCGCGTCAGGCCCCCGGCTTCGGACGGGTAGACCACGAACACGTCGCAGGCCTCCGCCTTGATCAGCTCGAGCGCCGAGCGCAGGTCCGTGCACGCCTCGTCGGCGGCGATGGGAACGCCGACCGCGCGGCGCACAGCTGCCATCCCTGCGAGATCGAAGTCCGGCACCGGCTGCTCGACGTACTGGAGGTCGAACTGCTCCAACCCGCGGATCCACTTGATCGCGGCGGGCACGCTCCACATCATGTTCGCGTCGATCCGGATCCTCACGTCGGAGCCGACCGCCTCGCGGATCGCGGCGATCGTGTCGTGGTCCTGCTCGAAGTCGCGCCCGACCTTGAGCTTGAGCTCCCTGTAACCAGCGTCGACGAATGCGGCGGCCTTGCGGGCGTTCGCCGCCGGCTCGTCGATGAAGAGGTAGCCGACGACGGGCACGATCCGCCGGCAGAAGCCGCCGAGCAGCTCCGCGACCGGCACGCCGAGCGCCTTGCCCTTGAGGTCGAGCAGCGCGATCTCGATTCCGGCGATCGCGTACGCGGCGATCCGGCTCCAGTTTCGCGAGAACTCCTCCATCCGGTGGACGAGCCACTCCGTGCGGAGCGGGTCCTGCCCGACGAGGAACTGCGCGAGCTCGGCGTTGAGGATCGTCTCGATCGTCGGCAGCGTCGGCCCCGGGGCCTCTCCGACACCGACGATCCCCTCGTCGGTGTGAATCTCGACGAGCAGGCCGGATGCCGAGAGGCGCGTCCCGCCGGGCCACACCAGTGGCTCGCGCATGGGCGTGCGGACGGCAACCGTGTCGATCCTGGTGATCCTCACCGCGAGCGAGAGCGTAGGCATGGCGACGCCCGATTGTCAACCATTGCTTGATTGTAGACAATTGCCTATGATCGCATTGCTCATGGCGCCCAGCCCTGAACGCTCACCAGCTGCCGCGGTCGACACCGGCGCCGGCAAGGGCGGGCCGCGCGGGCAGCAGGTCGTCGAGATCCTGCGCAGCGCGATCATCATGGGCGCGTACGAGCCAGGCGAGCGGCTGATCGAAGCAACCCTCTCGACCGAGCTCGGCACGAGCCGCGGCCCCGTCCGCGAGGCGCTTCGGCAACTCGAGAACGAGGGGCTGGTGACGTCCGTCCCCTACCGTGGCGCCGTCGTGCTCGGCGTCACGGACGAGGAGGTGCAGGAGGTCCTGATCCCGATCCGGCTCACGCTCGAGCGCTACAGCTTCTCGCATGCGCTCGACCGGATGACGGACGACGACATCGCCGAGCTCGGCAAGCAGGTCTGGCTGATGGATCAGGCGGCCGCCACCGACGATCTCGCGAAACACGTCGAGGCCGACCTCAGCTTCCACGAGATCGTGATCTCGGCGTCCGGGCTGACCCACACGATCCAGATCTGGCGGACGATCTGGCCGCGGATTCGCGCCTACTTCTTCCGCTACGGCCGCGGGCAGGATCTCGAGCGAATGGTCGACGAGCACAGGGACCTGCTCACGGCGCTCCAGGCGCGCGACCGGGAGCTCGTGCTCGCCCTGGTGGACAAGCACATCTCCGTCCCCGTGCCCTCCCAGGCGCAAGCCCGAATCGCGAAGGGGCGCACTTGACCGATCTCCTCACCGTCCGCAACCTGCGCACGGGCTTCCATACCCACGGCGGGGTCATCCGGGCCGTCGACGGGGTGGACTTCTCGATCTCGAAGGGTGGTACCCTCGGCATCGTCGGCGAGTCGGGCAGCGGCAAGTCCGTGACTGCCCTCTCGATCATGCGGCTGATCGACCTGCCCGGCCGGGTCGAGGCAAGCTCGCAGATCGTGTTCGACGGCTGTGACCTCGCCACGCTCTCCGAGGAGGAGATGGGGGAGATTCGCGGCAACGAGATCTCGATGATCTTCCAGGAGCCGATGACGTCGCTCAACCCCGTGTTCACTGTGGGTGAGCAGATCGCCGAGTCGGTGCGGCTCCACCAGGGCGTCGGCGACAAGGAGGCCGAGGCGCGCGCGCTCGAGATGATGCGGCTGGTGGGAATCCCGTCGGCCGAGAAGCGGATGAAGGACTACCCGCATCAGATGTCCGGAGGCATGCGCCAGCGCGTGATGATCGGGATGGCGCTGAGCTGCAACCCGAAGCTCCTGATCGCGGACGAGCCGACGACGGCGCTCGACGTGACCGTGCAGGCGCAGATCCTCGAGCTGATGAAGGAGCTGCGCGACAAGCTCGGGATGGCGATCATGCTGATCACCCACGACCTCGGCGTCGTCGCCGAGATGGTCGACGAGGTCGCGGTCATGTACGGCGGCAGGATCGTGGAGCGTGGGCCTGTGAAGACGATCTTCGACAACCCGCAGCACCCGTACACGGAGGCGCTGCTGAACTCGATCCCGCTCCTCGGGATGCGGTATACGACGCCGCTCAAGGCGATTCGCGGCATGGTGCCGAGCCCGCTCGATTGGCCCCCCGGCTGCCGCTTCGCCCCCCGCTGCGACTACGTCTTCGACCGCTGTGCGACCGAGTTGCCGCCCCTCTTCGAGGCGGGGTCACAGGAATCGGCGTGCTGGCTCTGCGAACACGGCGTCCGCAAGGGCCGCCCGGCGGGGGTGACGTCATGAGCTCGGGTGGGGCAGCGACCCCGGAGGTGAGCCAGGAGCCAGAGTCCCCGAGGGATGACGTCCTGATGCGGATCCGAGGGCTGAAGAAACACTTCCCGGTCAGGCAGGGGCTGCTGAAGCGCACCTCCGGCTATCTCCAGGCCGTCGACGGCGTCGACCTCGACATCCGTCGCGGCGAGACGGTGGGCCTCGTCGGCGAATCGGGCTGCGGCAAGTCGACGCTGGCGCGCACGCTGCTGCGCCTCCTCGAGCCGACCGCGGGAGAGATCGCGTTCGAGGGCGTCGACCTCGTCGCGCTGGGCTCGCGCGAGCTGAAGCGCGTGCGCCGCAACATGCAGATCGTCTTCCAGGACTCGGTCGGCTCGCTCGACCCGCGCATGAAGGTGGGAAAGCTGATCGCGGAGGGGCTGGCGATCCACGGCACGGCCTCCCGCGCGGAGCGGCAGGGCGTCGTGCACGAGATGCTGGAGCGGGTCGGGATGCCCCCCGAGGCCGCCGACCGCTACCCGCACCAGTTCAGCGGCGGCCAGCGTCAGCGCATCGGGTTGGCGAGAGCGCTGGTGCTGCGGCCGAAGCTCGTCGTGGCCGACGAGCCCGTCTCGGCGCTCGACGTCTCGATCCAGTCGCAGGTGCTGAACCTGCTCGTCGAGTTGAAGCAGGAGTTCGATCTCACGTACGTCTTCGTGGCCCACGACCTCGCCGTGGTCGCCTACATCTCCGACCGGGTCGCAGTCATGTACCTCGGCCGCATCGTCGAGCTCGCTCCTTCCGACGAGCTCTTCGCGCGGCCGCTGCACCCCTACACGATGGCGCTTCTCTCGGCGAACCCCGAGCCCGTGCCCGGCCGCAAGAGCAGCCGCATCGTGCTCACGGGCGACGTGCCGAGCCCGATCGACCCGCCCTCGGGCTGCCGCTTCCGCACCCGCTGCCCGATCGCGCAGCAGATCTGCACCGACGTCGACCCGGCGCTCGAGGACCACGGGCTCGACCACCACGCCGCCTGTCACTTCCCGGGCACGCAGATCTCTGGGTCGCACTCCGACGCCGCATGACGTCGGCGTCGCAGCCGACACGGGACGTCAGGCTGCTGCACGACCAGAGGGTGCCGATGCGGGACGGCATCACGCTCTCCGCCGACGTCTACCTGCCGCTGCGCGAGCAGGGGCTGCCGACGATCGTGCAGTGGACCCCTTACGAGTCGACTCGCGAGCGGTTCGTCTCCTGGGGCGTCTGGTTCGCCCGCCGCGGCTACGCCGCAGTCGTCGTCGACGTCCGGGGACGTTACGAGTCGGAGGGCACGTTCACCGCGTGGACACACGATGGGCAGGACGCCTACGACACGGTCACGTGGTCTGCCGGCGAGCAGTGGTCGAACGGCCGGATCGGCACGTGGGGCCGCAGCTACGGAGGTCTCGTCCAGTGGCAGCTGGCGCACCTCCAGCACCCGAACGTCGCGTGCATCGCGCCCCAGGTGATCCATGACGACTACTTCTGGGACGGCTACTGGACCGGCGGCGCCTTCCAGCTCGCCCTCACGCTCGGCGCGGCTGCGCTCTGGACGAGCGCGCTTTCCCTGATCACGGGCCCGAGCGCGCGGGATGTCGTGCTCAACGACAGGGTCTTCGGCCATCTGCCGCTGATCGACCTGGACGAGGTGGCTATCGGCCGGCGCGTCGACTACTGGCGCCTCTGGTGGGAACACCAGGTGAACGACGACTACTGGCAGGCTTTCCGGCACCGGCCCGAGCTCGTGACCGTGCCGATCTTCCAGCAGGGCGGCTGGTTCGACCCGTACTCGGGCTCCCATCTGCGCTCGTTCGCCGCGATCGGCGACCGCATCCCGAACCGCGTCCTGATCGGCCCCTGGTCGCACGAGGAGGAGATCGAGTCGTTCACCGGCGACGTCGACCTCACGCCGGCGCTGACCGTTATCCGCGACCACGAGCTCGCCTTCTTCGACCGTTACCTGAAGGACGTCGACAACGGCTGGGAACAGAGGCCGCCGGCCGAGCTGTACGTGCTCGGGTCGAACCGCTGGCGCAGCGAGCGGGAGTGGCCGCTGCCCGGGACCTCCTTCACGCCGTTCTACCTCCGCCGGGGCGGCGCGCTCTCGGCTCACGAGCCGGGCGACGACGAGCCGGCCGACACCTACGACTACGACCCCGCCGACCCCGTGCCGACGATCGGAGGCGTGAGCTCGGTGCTCACGATGACCCAGGGGGCGCAGACCCCGATCCGGCCCGGGCCCATCGACCAGCGCCGGCTCGAGGCCCGCCGGGATGTGCTCGTCTACACGAGCGAGCCGCTCTCCCAGGACCTCGAGGTGGTCGGCCCGGTCGAGCTGGTGCTCTACGCAGCCTCCTCCGCGAAGGACACCGACTTCTTCGTCCGCCTCTGCGACGTGCATCCGGACGGCCGCTCGATCTTCCTCACCGAGGGGGTCATCCGTGCCCGCTACCGCGGCAGCGTCGAGGGCGAGTCGGTCGAGCTGCTCGAGCCGGACGAGGTGGCCGAGTACCGGATCCGCTGCTACCCCGCCGCCAACGTCTTCCGCCGCGGGCATCGTGTGCGCGTCGACGTGACGAGCTCAAGCTTCCCCCGCTTCTCCCGGAACCTCAACACAGGCGAGGACGTCGGTACCGGCACCCGCATGCAGGTCGCACACCAGTCCGTGCTGCACACGAGCCGCTACCCGTCGCACGTGCTCCTGCCGGTCGTCTCGTCGTGACCGGCCCCGGCGGGTTCCCGACGTTCGAGGCGGAGCGGCGGCTCGAGGCCGCGCGTGCCGCCGGTGTCGAGCCCGTTCCGCTCCACGGCACGCCGTCCCCGCCGCTCCCCGCCCATGTCGCCGGCGCGGTCGCCGCTCTGCTCGGGGGACCGATGAAGCCGCCGCCGCCGCGCGGGCTCGTCGCCCTGCGCGAGGCCTATGCGGACGAGCTCGCACGGACGACGGGGCGCCGGCCCGACCCCGGCACCGAGATGCTCGTCACGAACGGGGCGATGCACGCGCTCGGCATCTGCATGCGCTCGCTCGTCGGCCCGGGCGACCGAGTGATCGTGCCCGCGCCGACCTTCTTCTTCGAGGGCCCCATCCGCTCCGCGGGGGCCGAGCCCGTCTACGTGCTCGGCTCCCCGGACGACGGCTGGCGCTGGCACGCGGAGGCTGTCGAGCGTGCGATCACGCCGCGCACGAGGGCGCTCGTGCTCTGCAACCCGGAGAACCCGACCGGACACGTTCCCACGAGGAGGGAGGTGGAAGCGGTCCTCGCGGTCGCCTCCGCCCACGGGCTCGTCGTCGTCACGGACGAGGCCTACGAGGCGGCGCTCTGGGACGACGCCCCGCTCGCCTCGGCGTATGGCCTCGATGAGGGCGTCGTCGTGATTCGCAGTCTCGGCAAGAGCCTGGCACTTGCCCAGCTCCGAATTGGAATCGTTTCTGGCCGGGCGGAGACGGTCGACGCCTGCGCCCGCACCCTCGAATGGGACTGCCTCCGCGTCAACCTCGCCGCCCAGGAGGCGGCGCTCGCCGTGCTCGGGGGCCCCCGCGACTGGCTCGACGCGGTGCACCGCGGCCTGCTCGCCGACCGTGCGGTCGTGCTCGCTGCGGTCGCGGCCACTCCCGGCCTCTCGGCGGCGGTGCCGGCCGCCGCGCCCTTCCTGTTCCTGCATGCCGCCACGGGCGACGAAGTCGCCGCGACCCTCGCCGGCGTCGGGCTCCCGGTCGTCGACGGCGTCCACTTCCAGGCCCCCGGCTATGCCCGCCTGCCCTTCGGAGGGGCGGCCGCGCTCCGGGCCGATCTCGAGCACGCACTCGCCCGCTGGGCGGCGCTCACCGCCACGTGACCGATCCAGGCCCGCCGGGACGCCGCACGCCACGCCGCACGCTGGCGCTGATCAGCGCGAACAGCCTCACGGCGGCGGTGCAAGGACAGTTCATGTTCGTCCTCCCCTGGATGCTGCTCGCACGCGGCAGCTCCCCACAGGTGGCGGCGCTCTCCGCGGCTTTCCTCTACGTGCCGATGCTGCTCACCGCGCTGCCCGCGGGGGCGTGGTCGGATGCCGTCGACCCGCTGCGGATGATGCGGACCGTCACCGTCGTCTCTCTCGCCGCCTGCTCGCTGTACCCGCTCGCCGCGCTCGCGGGAAAGGACTGGTTCGCGCTCGTCCTCGTCGCCGCGGTCGTGGTCGGCGCCACGCGCAACCTCACGGAGGGGGCGCTCTTCCGCAGCGTCGCCGACTCCACCGCCGGCTCCGGTCTTCTGCGCGCCCATGCAATTCGGATGACCGTCAACCAGGCTGCACTCTTCAGCACCGCGTTCGTGGGGCTGCTCCTCTTCCGCGCCGGCGGTGCCGAGGTCGTGCTCGCCGGAATCTGCTCGCTCTACGTCTGCGCGCTCGCGATCCTTGCAATCGTCCCGGAACTCGGCCGCGAGCCCGCCTCGGACGTGCGGGTACGCGACCGCATGGTCGACGGGATGGTCTCGCTGCGGGCCAACGAGCGACTGCGCAAGATCACGTGGGTGACGTTTCTGTGGAGCGTGTTCGGCGGCGCTGCCGTCGCGATCATGCCGGCGGTTCTGCGCGAGCATCTGGGAATGGACGAGCTGCGTGCCAGCGCGACGTTCTTCGCCGGTGCGATCGCCGTCGTCGCCCTGACCCTGCCCCTGGTCCGCGTCATGCAGCGCCGTCTCGGCGCGCTCACGACGTGCGTCGTCGCCACCGTCGTGCAGGGCCTCACGGTCGTCCTGCTCGCGAGGTCTGGGCTCGCCGTCGTCGCACCCTTGCTCTACTGCGTCTTCCTGGTCACGAACAGCACTGCGGCGGCGTCACTCGGTGGCGCGCGAGCGTCGGCCGCGGAGCACGCCCACCAGGGGCTGCTCAACCTGGTGGTCGGGACGGCGGGCCTCGTCGGCTTCCTCGGGGGAGTTCTCCTCGTGGCGGGCCTGCTGGGCCCGCTCGGCTTCGGCACCGTTCTCGTGCTCGTCGGCGCCGGTATGGCATGCACCGCTCTCGGCTTCCGCCGCGCGCTCGTGGCGGCAGTCTGACGTCATGCTCGACCTGCTGATCAGCGGTGCCACCGTCTACCCCGGCGACGCGCCGCACTTCGTGGGGGACGTCGGGGTGTGCGGAGGCAGGATCGACCTCGTGGCCCGAAGCCACGACGCGCCCGACCCGCCGCCGGCGAGGGAGGTTCTGGCCGGCACGGGCCTGATGCTGTGCCCAGGCTTCGTCGACCTCCACACGCACTCCGCGCTGCACTCGTTCGACGACCCGCTCCTGACCCCGAAGCTGGCGCAGGGGTTCACGACCGAGGTGATCAACCCCGACGGTCTCGCCCCGGCGCCGGTCGACCCGGCGCGCCGAGCCGAACGGCAGGCGTACCTGCGGCCGCTCGAGGGCCCCGGCCCCGACAGCTGGCCCTGGTCGACGCTGGACGAGTATCTCGACGCGCTCGACACGAGCCGCCCCGCCGTCTCGCTCGTCCCGTCGATCGGGCACGGCGCGATACGTGACCTCGTGCTCGGCGGCGCGCGCGTGGCGCCGACCCGCGAGCAGCTGCGGGAGATGCGGCAGGAGGTCCGGCGCGGGCTCGAAGCCGGCGCCAGGATGCTCTCCTTCGGGCTCGTCTATCTCCCCGGCGCCTACGCTGCGACCGACGAGCTCGTCGCCCTCGCGGAGGAGGCGGCGCCGTTCGGCGCGCCGCTCGTACCCCATGTGCGCAACGAGGGCCTGGGCGTGCTCGGCGCCGTCGAGGAGATGATCGGCGTTGCACGGCAGGTGGGTGCGCCGCTTCACCTCTCCCACCTCAAGTCACTCGCCGACGAAGGCCTGGTGGAGCCCCTCCTCCAGCTGCTCGAGAGCGCGGCGGCGGAGATCGACCTCACCTTCGACCAGTACCCCTACGGCGCCGGTAGCACGCTGCTCGCGAGCATCCTGCCCGGCTGGGCGCAGGAGGGCGGCGCCACCGGCACGCTGCGGGCGATCGGCAGCCGCGACGGCCGCCGCCGGATCACGCGGGACATCGCCCGCGGACTGCCCGGCTGGGAGAACATCCTCGGCACGCTCGGCCCGGAGCGGATCGAGATCGCGAACGCCGCCCCTCCGAACCAGGACGCTGTCGGCCTCGCGCTCTCGGAGATCGCCGAACGCCGGGCCTGTGATCCGGTGGCCGCCGCGCTCGACCTGATGCTCGGGTCCGCCCTCGACGTGACGATGGTCCTCCACTACGCATCCGACGAGGCGGTGAGGACGATTGCGGCCCATCCTCTCCAGCTCGTCGGCTCCGACGGCATCTTCGGAACGCGGCCGCACCCGCGGCTCTACGGCACCGCACCGCGCTTCCTCGGCCGCTTCGCCTTACGCGACGGTCTCGTGCCCGTCGACGAGGCGGTCGCGCGGCTGACCGCCCGCGCGGCCGACCGGCTCGGCCTCGGCGACCGCGGCCGGATCGCCCCCGGCAAGCGCGCCGATCTCGTCCTGCTCGACCCGGCGCTGTACGTCGACGCGGCCACGTACGCCGACCCGTGCCGGAGCCCGGAGGGGGTGGTCGGCGTCTGGGTCGCCGGCGAGTGCGCCCTCCGCGACGGTGTTCCGACCGGCGCCCGCCCGGGCGGCGTCGTCCGCTGACAGACTCCCCCCGATGACCGTGCGCATCGTCCAGATCACCGACCTCCACCTCTTCCGCGACCCGGACGCGCATCTCTACGGCGTCCCCACGCGGGAGTCGCTGCGTGAGGTCCTCGACCACATCGGGCGCCATGCGGGGCGTGTCGACCATCTCGTGATCACGGGCGACCACTCGCACGACGACCTGCCCGACACCTACGAGGCGCTGCGCCAGATGCTCGCGCCATGGCTCGACCGGCTCTGGCAGCTCCCGGGGAACCACGACGACCGGGCCGTCCTCCGATCCGCCTTCTCCGACCGGATTGCGGGCACGGGGAGCGAGCGGATCTCGTTCGCGTTCCCCGCGGGCGAGTGGCTGTGCCTGGGCCTCGACACCCAGGTCAGCGGCGAGGTCGCGGGCCGCTTCGACGAGCAGCACCTCGAATGGATCGGCGCTCGTCTGCGCGAGGACGACTCGCAGGCGGTCGTCCTCTTCATGCACCACCCGCCGGTCGCCACCGGCCTGGGCTGGCTCGACCGGATCGGGCTCGAGGGGAAGGAGCTCCTGCAGCAGCTGCTGGTGGGCGAGCCGCGGATCCGGCTCGTCTGCTGCGGCCACATCCACCACGAGCTCTCACAGCGGATCGGTGCCGTGGAGATCGTGGCGACGCCGTCGACCGGGCTCCAGTTCAGCCCCACCAGCGAGACGGCGCTCTTCGTCCAGGACCCGCCTGGGTACCGGGTGCTGGAGCTCGGGGCAAACGGCTACGCAACTCGGGTCGTGCGTATGTCCGAGGCCGGGTACGCACCGGAGCAACCGTGAGAAGGATCCCGTGACGGCGCTGCGCGGGCGAGTCGCCCTGGTTACGGGCGCGGGGCGGGGCATCGGGAGGGCGACGGCGTCGGCGCTGACGACCGCCGGAGCGGCGGTCGTCGCCACCGCGCGCAGCGTCGACGAGCTCGACGCAGTCGCGGCGGAGATCCGCGAAGCCGGAGGCGAGGCCGCAGTGGTCGAGTGTGACCTCTCCGACCGCACGCAGACACTCGGGCTCGTCGAGCTGGCCGCCGCGCCCTTCGGGCCGATCGACATCCTCGTCAACAACGCCGGCGTCGGGTCGAGCGCCGATCCCCGCCCCCTCGCGGAGTTTCGGGACGCGTTCTGGGACATCACGCTCGAGGTCAACCTGACCGCGCCCTATCTCCTCTCGAAGGCGGTGCTGCCGCACATGCGGGCCCAGCACTGGGGGCGCATCATCACCATCGCCTCGATCAACGGCCGCATACCGTCGCTGCACAGTGGCGCCTACGTCTCCAGCAAGCACGGCGTGATCGGCCTGATGCGCACGCTCGCGCTCGAGCATGCCGCGGACGGGATCACCGTCAACTGCGTGTGTCCGGGCCCGGTGCGCACGCGCCAGAACACCCTGCGGGTCGAGTACGACGCGCAGCGGCTCGGCCGCGACCGCGAGGAGTACGAGCGCGAGCTGACGCCGATCGGCCGCCGGCTCGAGCCGGAGGACGTCGCACCGATGGTCGTCTACCTGGCGGGGGACGAGGCGCGGATGATCACGGGCCAGGCCTACGACGTCGACGGCGGAGTCTGCATGGCATGAGACGTCTCGTGTCGACCCATCGCCTTGCGTTCCGGGGTAGCGGCCGGCCGCGCCGCGGAGATCGGTGGATCCAAGCTGAGATCGAGCGAGGAGGGACGTTGTGAACGACGAGCGCACACGAGTAGCCGTGATCACCGGTGGCGCGCAGGGTATCGGCCTGGCGGTCGGCAGGCGCCTGCGGGAGGAGGGCTGGCAGGTCGTCGCCGCCGACGTCGTCGCCGGAGAGGCCGCAGCATCGGAGCTCACGTACCGGCAGCTGGATGTGTGCGACCGGGCACAGGTGGCCGCTGCGCTCGCATCCGTCGTGGACGAGTTCGGAGGCCTCGACCTCCTCGTCAACAACGCCGGCATCGCGCGGCACCGCCCGCTCGCCGACCTGACGTGGGAGGACTGGTCGGCCGTCGTGGACGTGAACCTGCACGGCGTCTTCAACTGCCTCCAGGCGGGTGGACGGATCATGATCGAGCGGGGGGGAGGCGTGATCGTGAACATGGCCTCGATCGCCGCGGAGCGCGGCACGCCGGGGCGGGCGCCCTACGCGACGACCAAGCACGCGGTCGTCGGGCTGACCCGCTCCGCCGCCGTCGAGTGGGCGCCGTACGGGGTGCGCGTCAACGCGGTCGGCCCGGGGTACGTCGACGCGGGGGTGCTCAGCGCCGCGATCGCGAACGGTACGCTCGACCCGGCGGACATCCTCCAGCGCATCCCCGCGGGCCGTCTCGCCGATCCGGACGAGGTCGCGTCCATGGTCAGCTTCCTCGCCTCGCCCGGCGCCGCCTACGTCACCGGGCAGGTGTTCTACGTCGACGGGGGCTTCCTCGCCGACTACGGCGTGCGGGTCAGGCGATGACGAGGCGCGTGGCAGAGATCCGAACCGGCACCGCCACCCTCCCGCTGCCGGCGCCGCTCCGGCTCGGGCCGGTCGTGCACACGGAGCGCGAGTACGCTGCCGTCGAAGTGGAGACCGACGACGGCCTCGTCGGGAAGGCGTACTGCCTGAGCCGGAACGCGCCCGTTGCCGCCTGCGTGGAGCGGCTCGTGGCGCCGGTCGTGATCGGGCGCGAGGCCGATCCGGAGCTGAGGTGGGAGGACTGCTCGCGCGCGACGGTGAACATCGGGCGCACCGGCCTGGTCGTGCGCGCGATCGGGCTCGTCGACATCGCGCTCTGGGACATCGCCTCGCAGGCAGCGGGCGTGCCGCTCTGGCGACATCTCGGCGGCTCCGACCCCGTCGCGCCGCTGATGATGATCGCGGCCTACCCGCTCGCCGACCGCACCCCGGAATCCCTTGCCGAAGACGTGATCCGCCATGGGAGGGACGGGTACCCGCTGCTCAAGATCGCGCGCGATGCCGATCCCGCGCGCATGCGTCGCCTGCTGCAGACCGCAGCCGCCGGGCTGCCTGACACGGCCCGCCTCGTCGTGGACGCGGGCTACGGCTGGCGCTCGAGCGAGGAGGCTCTCGCGGAGCTCCCTGAGTGGGGTGACACGCCGCTGGCCTGGCTCGAGGATCCGCTCGTCCCGGAGGACGCGGAGGGCTGCGCGGCCATCCGACGCAGGGGCGGCCATCCCGTCGGTGTGGGAGACGAAGTGACGCACATCGGTACGTTCCGGGGCCTCCTGGACGGTGAGGCGCTCGACGTGCTGCGACTCGACGTTCCCGCGATCGGCGGTGTCACGCCCGCCCGGGCGGTGCAGGCGCTGGCCGCGGACCGCGGCGTTCCCGTGTCCCTGCACATCTACCCGGAGGTGAGCGTGCACCTGGCCCCGCTCGGGCCGGGCACGAGTGTCGAGACCTTCGATCCAGTTCCGGGCGGCAACCCGCTCGATCCAGTGCACCTGCTCGTTAGCGGCGGGCCGACCCGCCGGAACGGCACCGCGGTCGCCCCCGAGGAGCCGGGGCTCGGCTTCCAGCTCGACTGGGAGCGCTTCGTGTCCTAGGGCTTCGCTCTTCGTTCCGCGTCGACGCGACGCAGCTCGCCGCGGCGGATCTTCCCCGTCACGGTCAGGGGCAGCTCGGCGACGAACTCGATCTCGCGCGGAACCTCGTACGGCGCGAGGCGCGTGCGAACGTGGTGCTGGAGCTCGGTCACGAGCTCGGGCGAGTCACTCGCCCCGGGGGCGGTCACGACAAAGGCCTTGACGACCTCCCCGCGTACCTCGTCAGGCACCCCGATCGCGGCCGCGATCGATACCGCGGGATGCCGGATCAGGCACTCCTCGATCTCGCCCGGGCCGATCCGGTAACCCCCGCTCGAGATGAGGTCGTCGGCACGGCCGACGCTGCGGTAGTTGCCCTCGTCGTCGACCTCGGCGAGATCTCCGGTGTGCAGCCAACCGTCGCGGACCTTGGCGGCAGTCGCCTCCTCGTCGCGCCAGTAGCCGAGGAAGACGACCGGGTCGTCCTCGACCCGCACCGCGATCTCGCCGTCCACCAGCCGCAGCTCGTGTCCCGGATAGGCCCGTCCCATCCAGCCCGGACGGGCCGGCCAGGCAGCGCAGTTGCCGATCAGGAGGTTGGCCTCGGTCTGGCCGTAGAACTCGTTCAGGCGGACGCCGAACCGCTCCTCGCACCACGCAGCGGTCTCCTCGCCGACGGTCTCCCCACCGCTCGCGAGGGTGCGCAGAGCCGCCGGCGGCCCATCGGCCCGCCGCATCATCCGCAGTGCCGTGGCGGGCATGAAGACGTTGCGAACTCCGCCGTACGCCATCACCTCGTAGGCCTGCTCGGGGTCGAACCGCTTCGTGCGGAAGGCGACAACGGGTGTGCCGCGCGCGAGACCGGGCATGAGGACGTCGTAGAGACCGCCGATCCAGGCCCAGTCGGCCGGCGTCCAGATCCGGTCGCCGGGCCGGGGGAAGAAGTCGTGAGAGAGCTCGAAGCCCGGCATGTGCCCGGCGAGCACGCGGTGACCGTGGAGCGCCCCCTTCGGGGCGCCGGTGGTGCCCGAGGTGTAGACGAGCAAGGCCGGAGTCTCGGGCGTGGTCGGCGCCGCGACGAAATCCGGCGAGGCGGGCGCGAGGAGCGCATCGAGCTCGCGGTCGACGTCGATCAACAGGCCGTCGTAACCGAGCGCCCGCACCCGCTCGAGCGACTCGCGCTCGCCGAAGACGACTCTCGGCTCCGCGCCGCGCAGCCGCACCGCGAGCGCCTCGGACCCGAAGGCGGGGCTGAGGGGCAGCGCGATCGCCCCCAGCTTGTACACCGCGGCGTGCACCACCGCCGTCTCGGGGCGCTGCGAGAGGATCAGCGCCACCCGGTCGCCGGGCTGCACCCCACGTGCGGCGAGCGCGTTCGCGAGCCGGTTCGAGCAGCCGCTCAGCTCCCCGAAGCTGACGACGCGGGTGATCTTACGACCGTCGCTGACGAGGATCGCGGGGTCGCCCGCAGGCTGCCGGTCGGTGATCTCGACACCGATGTTGACGCGCTCGGGAAGCGCCCAGCGGTGCGCCGCGCGCAGCTCGTCGTAGGTCGGTACCGGCCCTCTCAGCTCCACAGGTGCTCGAGCATCCGCAGGTAGACCTTCGTCGCCCGCACCAGCTCGGCGACCGGCACCGACTCGACGTCTCCGTGGGCACCGGTGCCGGCCGGCCCGTGGTAGACGGCGGGAATGCCGCATTCGCCGTGGAAGAAGGCCGCGTCGGCGACGAGCTTGACCCCGGAGATCGGGAGTGGGGAGCCGGTGACCTCCTCGTAGCCGCTCCGCAGCGCGCGGGAGAGGGGGTGCTCGGGGTCGATCTCGTATGCCTCGCGGATGAGCCGCAAGTCGAGGTCGATCGCACAGCCGGTCTCCTCGGCCACGGCGGCGAGCAGTTCGCGGGTCTCGGCCTCCACGATTGCGAAGCCGTTCCCGGGGAGCCAGCGTCGCGTGCCGACGAGGCGGCAGGCGGTCGGAAAGCGGTTGTAGAAGTCACCGCCGTGAACCTGGCCGAGGAAGAAGGTCTCCGAGCCGACCAGCGGATGCACGACCTGGGCGAGCTCAGCGTTTCGCGCAGCGAGGGCCTCGATCACCTTCCCCGCGGCCATGATCGGGTGAGGGGTGCCGGCGGGGGTGCGCAGCTCGTGGGTCACGAGGCCCGGCCGGGAGACGGTGAGCTCGACCGTCGCGCAGCCCGTGTGCGCGGCGACGAAGGTGTCGCTGCCGAGCTCGCACACGACGACCGCGTCCGCTCGGAAGCCATGCTCGTGGAGGAGCCAGGCCAGGTCCTCGCCCCGCCCGCCCGGCGATTCGTGCAGCCCCGTGGCGAGCACGACGAGCTCGCCGGGGAAGGGCCGCGACGCCTCGAGGACGCGTGCGACCTCGGCCGCGCAGGCAAGCGCGCCCTTCATGTCGGCGCTGCCGCGGCCGTAGACGACCCCGTCCTCGACGTGGGGCGGGTCGTGCGGGATCGGCACCGTGTCGAGGTGTCCGTCGAGCACGACGGTGGGCCCTGGCTCACCTCCGACCAGCCGGCCGATCACGATCGGCGTGGCCGGGAAGGCCTCGTCCAGCACCTCCACCTCGAGCCCGCTCGCCTCGAGCGCCCGGGAAAACAGGCGGGCCACCTCGGCGGTGTCACCGGTAGGGCTGGCCACCCTCACGAGCTCGAGCGTGAGCTCCTGCAGGCGGTCGGCGTCGACATGCTCGATCATCGGATCGTGGCCTCCTCGTCGAGGCCGATCCTGCCACGCCTTCCGGTCATGGGATCCGGGCCACGCGGAAGCCGATGTGCGCGGCGAGGCGACCGGGGAAGCTGCGGCTCCGCGCAGCGCAGCGCAGGTGGCGCGTCGGGCTGGCGTACGAGCCGCCCCGGAGCGATCGCTCGCGCGGAGAGGCGCTGTCGTCGAGGCGGTCGTCGGCAGGCAACGGGTAGGGCGCGTAGGCGGTCGCCACCCACTCCCAGACGTTCCCGGCCAGATCCAGCAGGCCGTACGCGCCGGCCCCGTCCGGGAACGCCCCGACGGGCGTCGTCCCTCCTGCCTTGGCGTCGCCTCCGAAGTTGGCCCGTGCCCCGGCCCCGGACCGGCCCGGCGGGGCGGGCGCCGCGGGCTCGGTGTCGCCCCAGGGATAGACCCTGCCGTCGCCGCCGCGTGCCGCCTTCTCCCACTCCGCCTCCGTCGGGAGCCGGCCGCCGAGCCAGGCGCAGAAGGCGGTCGCGTCGCCGTGGTCGACCCAGGCGACGGGGTGGTCGAGCCGGGCCCGCGCAGGACCGGTCGGCGGCCAGTCGAGCGGGGCCCTGTGCCCCGTGTCGCGGACGAAGGCCGCGTACTGGGCGTTGGTCACCGGCGTGCGCGAGAGCTCGAAGGCGGGGAGCTCGATCTCGGCCGCCGGGCCCTCGTCGGCAAGCGCCTCGCCGCGGTAGGCGACGGGGTCCCGTCCGATCCGCACCCGACCGCCCGGAACGGCGACGAAATCGAGGTCGAGCCCGGAGTCGGCGCGACCCCCGCCTGCGCTCCCGGTCCTCGCAACCCGGAAGCCGACATATGTGTCGACCGCCCCGGGGAGCAGCGGCTGGCGAAAGGAGCACCGGATCGCGTCGGGGCCGTGGATGTATGAGCCGCCGCGCACGACCCGGGGCTCCTCCGGCCCCGCGTCCTCGCGGCCGTCGGCCGCGACGTACGGGTAGGGCCGGTAGGCGCTCGACACCCATTCGGACACGTTGCCGGCGAGGTCGAGCGCGCCGCACGCGGCTGCGCCGGCGGGCAGTTGCCCGGCGGGGTGGGGCTCGCCGATTCCGCGCTCGAAAACGGCTCGCTCCGCAGAGGGCGGAACGTCGCCCCACGGCCAGAGCCGGCCATCGCCGCCTGCCGCGGCTTCCCACTCCGCCTCGGTCGGAAGCCTCGCGTCGGCCCACGCGCAGAAGGCCTGAGCATCGTGCCAGGAGACGTACGTGACCGGCGCGTCCTCCCCGCCGCTGGGGATCTCGCCTCCCGGCCACGAGCCCGGGGTGCCGTGGCCGGTCGCAGCGACGAACACGCCGTACTGCGCATTCGTGACCGGAGTCCGCCCCAGCTCGAAATCCGTGACCGAGACTTCGTGGCAGGGGCTCTCGTCCGCATCCGGCAGGAACGCGTGTCGCGGATCGCTGCCCATGCGGAACGGCCCCGCGGGAACGCGGCACCAGTCGAGGCCGGGCAGCGACAGCGAGCTCAGCGCGGGATCACCGGGAGAACGATGTGCGACGGCCGGTCGGCGTCGCCGTACACCGCTTGCTGCGCCACGACCTGATGGGTGTGCCGCCCCATGGGCTCTCCGGTGTTCGGGTTGACGTCGAGCCTCGGCCAGTTCGACGAAGAGACGTCGACCCGGATGCGGTGTCCCCTGTCGAAGAGGTTGCTCGTCGGCGGCAGCACGATCGTCACGGGCACGGGCACGCCCGGCTCGAGCGGCACCTCGCGGTCGAAGCCCTCGCGGAAGCGGCAGCGGATCACGGAATCGTTGAGCAGCATGTCGTAGCCCTCGGGATAGTCCTCGTTCGCGGGGTGCACGTCGACGAGCTTCGCCGTGAAGTCGGTGTCGGGCGCGCTGGACGAGACCCAGAGCTGGACGGTGGCCGGCCCGGTGACCTCGACGGGCTCGGCGAGCGGCTCCGTCTGGAAGACGAGGACGTCCGGCCGCTCGGAGAGGCGCGGGTACGGCTCCTGTGACCCGAAGAACGCGGGCGACTCCTTCTGGTCCGCCGGGCCGGGCGTGAGCACGTCGCGGAGGCGCAGCACAGGGCTCAGGAAGCGCGACCACGCCTGCTCCATCCCGGCGCCGCCAGGAGGTAGCTCGCCGACGGCACAGTAGAGGCCGCCGATCGTCGGGACGGGATGCGCCGGGTCGAATGCGAAGCGCCGCGGCTCAGCGCGGGCCGGCGGCGGCTCGGTCGTGAGCGAGCCGTCGGCGTGGAGGTAGTACGGGGTCTCGACGCGCCGCGCGAGCGGCCATTCCCATTCGTCGCGCCAGACGCCGCCGTGGTCGAGCTTGCCCTCGGCCGTCTTGCGACCGCTGCCGCCCCCCATCACGAAGATCCGCACCGGCGCCTCGCCGTCCGGCTGCCCTGTCGCGCCATCGGGCAACCAGCGGCCGAAGAAGGCGAGCTGCTCCTCGAAGTATCGCCGCACGCCCCAGACGCTCTGCGGCCCGAAGTCGACCTCGTGGCAGAAGGTCGCGTCGCCGCGCATGCCGACGTGACTCCACGGCCCGATCACGAGACGTTGCGGCGCCGTGTTCTTCGCGGCCATCGCGGCGAAGTACTCGGAGTCGGCCGCGGGGAACGGGTCGTACCAACCGGTCGAGAAGGTGCCTGGGATGTCCGCGTGCTGGTCCCAGTAGCGCGTGAAGTCGTGCTCGATCCGGCTCCAGTAGTCGTCGTAGGCCCCGCGCGTGTAGTAGTCGAGCAGCGTGTCCTCGAGGGGCGGGACGTGACGGAGAGCGGTCTGGCCGCGCCGCCACGGCGTCTCCCGAAAGAGCCGGCGGAGGTCACGGAGGTCGCTCCAGACGTCCTGCTGCTTGTCCGGGTCGCCGGCGATGTCCTGCGCGTCCTGGGCGTGGATGAAGAGGGCCCAGAACATGTGCCCTTGCATCGCACCACCCTCGCGGCTCTGGTTCTGGAAGCTGTTCGTCGGCACGACGTCCGGCCAGATCGCGGTCAGGTGCGGCGGACGCTCGAGCGCAGTCCGCACCTGCGTGATCGCGCCGTACGAGCTGCCGACTGTGCCGATCCGGCCGTTCGACCACGCCTGCGCCGCGATCCACTCGCAGATGTCGTAGCCGTCGCGGCCGGTGTGCGGCGTGACGACGTGGTAGTAGACGCCGGACGCCTCCGAGCGGTAGCGGTCGCGCAGATCGACCAGCACGACGTTGTAGCCCCGGGGCACGAAGAAGTCGGCGATCTCGCTGTAGCGCTTGTCGGTCTTGTCGTAGGGGGTGTGCAGCATGATCGTCGGGAAGCGTCCCTCGACGAGGTCGCCGTCACGCGCCGGGCGGTAGATGTCGAAGGCGAGCCGGATGCCGTCCCGCATCGGCACCATGACGTCCTTCGCCAGGACGATTCCGTACTCGTCGCTCATACCGGCCCCCAGAGCTGGAATCCGCTCCCGCGGACTCCAGCTCGGGAAAACCCCTGAAGCGGCCGCGGACGCGGCCGGCCGCAGCCACGCGACGCGAGGCGAACAGTTGACGCAGGGCGTCTCATGATTCCTCCCTCTCGATGATCAGATTGCCCGCCTCGTCGACGCGCACGGCGAAGCCGGGATGGACGACGGTCGTCGAGTCGAACTCCTCCACGACCGCAGGGCCCCGCAAGGCGGCCCCGGCCGGGAGGGCGTAGCGGTCGTAGACGGGGCAGTCCACGAACCCGGCGGCCTCGGCGAAGTGGACGGGGCGTCGCTCCTTCGGCTCGGGGGTCTCGCCGGCGGACAGCCGGCGGAGCGGCGGCTTGGCGATCCTTCCGATGCTCGTCAGCCTGAGGCTGACCACCTCGACAGGCTCATCGGGCGCGGCGAAGCCGTACGTGCGGTCGTGCTCGGCATGGAAGCGCTGCAGCAGGCTGTCTCCTGCCGGGATCGTCAGCTCGTAGCTCTGCCCGACGTAACGCACGTCGACCTGACGGAGGAACTCGATGGACCCGCCGCCGAGCCCTTCCCGCTCGAGCTCCGCACGGCCGGTCTCCTCGAGCTGCGCGAAGGTGGCGGCGACCTCGCCGTGGTCGAGATCGTCGAGGCGCCGCATCACGGTCACCGCCGTGTCGCGCTTGAGATCGGTCGTGAGCAGGCCGGTGGCCGAGAAGATGCCGGGGCTGCGCGGGATCAGGAGCGTCGGCATCTCGGCGTCGCGCGCAAGCGCGTTCGCGTGCACCGGCCCGGCTCCACCGAAGCCGACGAGCACGAAGTCGCGCGGGTCGTACCCGCGCTGCACCGAGATCAGGTGCAGCGCGTTCACCATGGCGGCGTTCGCGATCTCGACGATCCCGTTCGCTGCCTCGGTGAGCGTCAGCCCGAGCGGCTTCGCGCAACGCTCCTCGATCGCCCGGGCGGCGCCCTCGACGTCCAGTCCGATCTCGCCGCCGAGGAAGTAGCTCGGGTTGAGGCGCCCGAGCACGACGTTCGCATCGGTCACGGTCGGCTCCACGCCGCCGCGCCGGTAGCAGACCGGCCCAGGGTCGGCGCCGGCGCTCTGCGGTCCCACACGGAGCAAACCACCGGAGTCGACCCAGGCGATCGAGCCTCCTCCGGCTCCGATCTCGACGAGATCGACGACGGGGGTACGGACGGGGTAGCCGGAGAGCGACATCCCGCCGATGCCGGCTCCTGCATGGCCGCCGACGGCGTAGTCCTTCGTCACGGACGGCCGGCCGTCCTGGATCAGGCCCACCTTGGCCGTGGTGCCGCCCATGTCGAACGAGAGGATGTCCGGGCGGCCGAGCAGCTGACCCAGGTGCGCCGAGGCGATCACCCCGGCGGCAGGCCCCGACTCGACCATGAACACGGGCCGCACACGCGCCGCGTCCGAGCCGAAGATGCCGCCGCTCGACTGCATCACGAGCAGCTTCGCCTGCACGCCGGCAGCGGCAAGCTTGCTCTCGATCCGCTGCAGGTAGCGCTCGACGACCGGGCGGACCACAGCGTTGATCACGGTCGTCGACGCACGCAGGTACTCCCTGAACTCCGGGGCCACCTCGGAGGAGAGCGAGACCGGGATCCCGGGGAGCTCTTCGGCGAGGATCGCGCCGACCCGCTGCTCGTGCTCGGGGTTGACGTAGGCGTGCAGGAGGCAGACCGCCACGGACTCGACATTCTCCCGCCGCAGGATCGCTGCAGCGTCGCGCACGGAGCCGTCCTCCAGCGGCAGCACGACCTCACCCTGCGGCCCGAGGCGCTCGGCGACGACGACCGCCCGGTCGCGCGGTACGAGCGGCTTCGCCTTCTCGAACTGGGTGTCGTACAGGGTCGGGCGAACTTGCCGGGCGATCTCGAGCAGGTCGCGAAAGCCGTCGGTCGTGACGAACCCGCTGCGCGCGATCTTCCCCTCGATGATCGCATTCGTCGCCACGGTCGTCGCGTGGACGACGAACGTGACCTCGCCGGCCTCGACGCCTCCCTCGGCGAGGGCCCTGTCGGCCGCCTCCATGAAGCCCTCCGACGGGTCGGCCGGCGTCGTCAACACCTTCGCGATCGCAACCTCGCCTGTCTCCTCGTCGATCAGGGTCGCATCGGTGAACGTCCCTCCGATGTCGATCGCCAGGCGCACGCTCATGCGGTTCCTCTCCTCAGCTCGTTAGTGGCCGACTCGTCGAGCCGGCGGTCGCCGATCACAACCCGGTACTCCTCGCGCGCTCGCTCCGCGCTGACCTTGCCCTCGAGCACGTCCCGCAGGACGCGCTCCGGGTCTCGCTCCTCCGGCGGCCCGTAGCCGCCGCCGCCACAGCTCCGCACGCTCACGATGTCGCCCGTCACGAGATCGGTCGTGCTCTTGGAGCCGAGGTTGCTCTCGACGCCGTCACGGATCAACACGTACTCGGCGACGCGCGCGTCACGGCCCCCGAGCGCACCCCACGGACCTTGCCGGTCGCGATCGGCGAGGATCGTGAACGTCGTCGGCTGCACGACACGGAAGTCCTTGCGCAGCCCGAGGCCGCCACGGAACCGCCCCGGCCCCTCCGAGTCCTCGACGAGGGAGAGTTGCGCGATCTGAACTGGGTAGTTCAGCTCCGTCTCCTCGATCGGCGCGTTCTCTGTGTTCTGACCGTGAGCCTGCACCGCGTCGGGGCCGTCGCTCCCGTGCCGGCCGCCGTACCCGCCGGCGAGGGCCTCGTAGAAGCACGTGTAGCTGCCCCGGGCGAGGTCGAGGGACCCGAAGCCCGCCTGGCACATCATCCCCTTCGTTCCCGCCGGGAGCCGCTCCGGGAAGGCCGGCATGAGCGCGCGGAACATGACCTCCACGAGCCGGGTCTGCGTCTCCCAGCCGCCGACGACCGGCGCGGGCCACGAGCAGTTCGTGACCGTTCCCTCCGGCGCGTGGAGGCTGAACAGGCGGTAGAAGCCGTCGTTGACGGGCAGGTCGGCGTCGATCAGGCACTTCAGAGCGTAGGCGCAGGCGGAGAAGCTCATCGCGAACGTCGAGTTCACCGGCGCCCTGCGCTGCTTATCCGATCCCGTCGTGTCGAAGTGGACGCCGTCGGGCGTGATCTCGATCCTGATCCGGAGATGGACGGGTTCGTCGGTGTACCCGTCGTTGTCGACGGTTCCCTCGGACGTGTACGTCCCGGGGGCCAGTTGCGCGATCTCGGCGCGCACGCGCCTCTCCGTGTACTCGAGGAGTTCGTCCATGGTCGCGAGCAGCGTCTCGCGGCCGTGGCGCTCCGACAACGCGGTGATCCGTCGCACGCCCGTCGCGTTCGCGGCGATCTGCGCCCGGAAGTCACCCGCCGTCTCGTGCTTCGAGCGGATCTGCGCGAGGATCAGGCGGAAGACGTCGTCGAGGATCTTCCCGCCCTGGACGACCTTCACCGGCGGAATGATCACGCCCTCCTGGAAGACCTCACGGAAGGCTCCGATCGACGCAGGCGCGCCACCGCCGACGTCGACGTGATGCGCGAGGTTGGCGACGTAGCCGACGAGGGTGTCGTCGACGTGGACGGGCGAGATCAGGCTGACGTCGTTCAGGTGCACTCCGCTCGGATGCGGGTCGTTCGTGACGATCGCGTCACCGGGGCCGAGGTTCTCCGCGCCGTAGCGCCGGATCGCATACGGCACCTGCTGCGCCATCGAGCCCAGGTGCACGGGCTGCGTGAACGCCTGGGCGACCGAGCGCAGCTCGGTGTCGAAGAACGCGCAGGAGAAATCCGAGCGCGTCTTGATGTTCGTCGAGTACGCGCTGCGCTTGAGCGCGATCACCATCTCGTCCGTCGCAGCGACGAGCGCGTTCCGGATCACTTCGAACGTGATCGGGTCGACGGTCGCGCTCACGCCCGAAGCTCCGCCGTCGCAGCCGCATCGAGCTCGCGCCCGCTGACCGCGACCCGGTAGAGGTCGCGGGCGCGCTCGACACTGACCTTTTCCTCGAGCACGTCGCGGAGCACCCGCTCCGGCTCGCGCTCCTCCGGGGAGCCGTATCCGCCGCCACCGCAGGTCCGGTAGCTCACGATGTCTCCGGCGGCGAGGTCGACCGTCCCCTTCGCCGACAGCGGGTGCTCCACCCCGTCGCGGATCAGGACGTACTCCGCGACGCGCCCGGGCTGGCCCCCGAAGGCGCCTGCCGGGCCCGCGAGGGTCCGATCGGCGAGCACGGTGAACGTCGTCGGGCGATCGAAGAGGAAGTCCTTGCGCAGGCCGAGGCCGCCGCGGAATCGTCCAGGCCCCTCCGAGTCCTCCACGAGAGCGAGGCGGGCGATCCGGACCGGGTAGTTGAGCTCGGTCTCCTCGACTGGAGCGTTCTCCGTGTTCTGGCCGTGAACCTGCACGGCGTCCGGGCCGTCGCTCGCATGGCGCCCGCCGTACCCGCCGGCGAACGTCTCGAGGAAGCAGTAGTACTCGTTCGTGAGGGAGTCGATCCCCCCGAACCCGGCATGGCACGCCATCGCCTTCGTCCCCGCGGGAAGCGCCGTCGGCAGGGCCGGCAGGAGGGCGCGGAAGATCACGTCGACGAGCCGGAACTGCGTCTCCCAGCCTCCGACGACCGGGGAGGGCCACGTGCAGTTCGTCACCGTCCCCACCGGTGCGTCGAGCCGAACGAGCCGGTAGAAGCCGTCGTTGACGGGCAGGTCGGGATCGACCAGGCACTTGAGCGCGTAGGCGCACGCCGAGAACGTCTGCGCATAGGTGGAGTTGACGGGCGCGCGCCGCTGCGGATCGCTCCCCGTCAGATCGAACGCCACTCCGTCCTCTGAGATCTCGATGCGGGCGCACAATCGCACCGGCTCGTCGGTGTACCCGTCCGTGTCGACGAACCCTTCCGCCTCGAAGACCCCGTGCGGAAGGGCGGCGATCTCGGCCAGCGTGCGACGCTCCGTGTAGTCGAGCAGCTCCTGCATCGCGGCGACGATCGTGGCGTGACCGTGGCGGGCGACGAGCGCCTCGAGTCTCCGCACGCCCGTCGCGTTGGCGGCAATCTGGGCTCTGAAGTCGCCGGCCGTCTCGTGCTTGGAGCGGATCTGCGCGAGGATGAGGGCGAAGACGTCGGCGATGATCCGTCCCGCCTCGACGACCTTGACCGGCGGGATGATCACGCCCTCCTGGAAGACCTCCCGGAAGGCGCCGATCGACGCAGGCGCACCTCCGCCGACGTCGACGTGATGGGCGAGGTTCGCGACGAACCCGAGCAGGATGCCTTCGACGAACACCGGCGAGATGAGGCTGACGTCGTTCAGGTGGACGCCGCTCGGGTACGGGTCGTTCGTGATGATCACGTCGCCGGGCCCGAGGTTCTCGATGCCGTACGTCCGCACCGCGTGCGGAACCTGCTCGACCATCGAACCGAGGTGCACCGGCTGCGTGAAGCCCTGCGCCACCGCGCGCAGCTCCGCATCGAAGAACGCGCAGGAGAAGTCCGACCGCGTCTTGATGTTCGTGGAGTACGCGCTCCGCCGCAGCGTCAGCACCATCTCGTCCGTCGCCGCGACGAGCGCGTTCCGGATCACCTCGAACGTGATCGGGTCGAGCGTCATGCGCGGTTCCCGGGCCCCCACGTCGACCCGAACAGGCGACCTTCGCCGAAACGCGACCCAGAGAGCCCAGAGATGTCGATGTGCGGCGGCCGGCCCGCGATCACCGCGGCGAGCGACTCGCCGATCGCCGGGCCGATCTTGAACCCGTGCCCGCTCCCGCCGAAGCACGAGTAGTACCCACCGATCTCCTCCTCGCCGACGATCGGGTACCAGTCCTCGGTGATGTCGTAGACGCCCGAGTACCCGGTCACGAGGGCGCCGCCGTAGCCCGGCTGCGTGAGCCGGGGCGCAAGCGACGGCACCCGGTTGAGAAGCTTCGGGACCATCTTGCGGAGGTGCGCCTCGTCCGTGCCGTCGTCGTACGTCTCGGGGTCGGCAGGCTCGACCTCCTTCGGCCAGCCCTCGCCCGCCAGCACCTTGCCCCCGGCGTACGGCCGGCAGTAGAACCGCTGCGGGACGTCGGAGATCACCGGGAAGTCCTGGAACCCCTCCGGCGCGTCGAACACGGCCTCGTGCTCGCGGCTGAACGTGATCGGGTAGTCGACGCCGACCATGCCGCCGATCCGGTCGCCCCACGGGCCACAAGCGTTGACGACGACGCCCGTCGCGATCTCGCCGTCGCCGGTGACGACGCCCGTGACGCGGCCACGGGCCGTCGTGATGCCGAGCACCTCGCACCCCTCGTAGACGTGGAGCCCGTAGCGCTCCCGCGCCGAACCGACGATCGACTGCACGGTCTGCACCGGGTCCGCGAAGCCAGACGTCTGCTCGAAGCAGGCGAGCGCGACGCCCTCCAGCCGCAGCTCGGGCCAGCGGTGCTCGACCTCCGCCGGGTCGAGCAGGATGGTGTCGACGCCGAAGTCCTGCTGGATGGGGATCACCTCCCGCAGCGCCTGCTCGCCGGCGGCATCGGTGATCAACATGTAGCCGATCTGGTTGAAGCCGGTCGGCCCGCCGAGCTCCTCCTCGTCGTTCGCGAACATCTCCGCGCCGCGCCTGGCGAGTCGGATCCCGACCTCGTTGGTGTAGTGCTGGCGGACATGCGCCGCGGAGTACTGGGTCGAGCCCCCGCAGATCCGGCGTTTCTCCACGAGCGAGACCTCGCCGAACCCGAGCTTGGCCAGGAAGTGCGCGGTGCTCGCCCCCATGATCCCTGCGCCGATGACGACTGCGTCGGCCGTCCCGATCACACCTTCCTCCTCTCGTCGCGATGCGCGGCGCTCGCCGCCCGGTCGATCTTCCCCTCCGGCGAGACGACGACGCCGTACAGCGCGAACGCCGCCTCGACCGACACCTTCCCATCTCGCACGTCCGCTGCCACGGCCTCCGGTTCGCGGTCGAGCGGATCGCCCCAGCCGCCACCGCCCGCCATGCGATGCACGTAGACGTCGCCCGCCTCGATCGTGGTGGAGAACATCGCCGACAGCGCGGTCTCCGTTCCGTCGGGATGGCGCACGACGTTCGACGAGGTCGCCCCGGGGAGAGCGCCGGCGAGCCCATACGGCGCGTGTCGCGCCCGGTCCGAGCGGACGATGAGGGACGTCCCCGGGGTCAGGCACCGCCACGCGCGCTCGACCGCGAGCCCGCCCCGGTGGCGCCCCGCGCCTCCCGAGTCGGGAACGAGGCGGTACCGCTCGATGACGATCGGGAACTCGGATTCCGCGACCTCGATCGGGATGTTCCCTGCGAGGCTGGCGGGGTTCGTCAGCCCGTCGTTGCCGTCCCACACCGGTGTGCCGCCCCAGGTGCCGACGACGAGCTCGTAGAAGACGAATCGCTCGCCGGTCTCCGGGTCGTCGGCGCCGAAGATGGCGACCGTGTTGCCGCCCTCACCCGCGGCTGGCACGCGATCGGGGATCAGCTGCGCCAGCGCACCGTTCAAGGCGTCGACGACCCGGAAGCCCGTCACCCCGCGCATCGACGATGCTCCCGGCATCACGACCTCGGCCACCGAGCCCGGCTTCGTCAGCACGCGAACCGGCCTGAAGGCGCCGGCGGTGTTCGGCACCTCGAGGGTCAGCGCGCAGCGGAGAACCTGGTAGGCGCAGGCCACGACGAACGAGCGGGTGCTGTTGAGCGAGCCGCGCACCATAGGGGCGGACTCCGTGAGATCCGCGACGATGGTGTCTCCGTCGATCGTGATCGTCGCGGTGATCGGGACGTCGCAGGCCTCGATCCCGTCCGAGCCGAGAAAGTCGGTGAACGTGGCCGTCCCGTCGGGCCACGTGAGGATCTCCTGGCGCACCAGGCGCTCGGTGTAGTCGAGCAGGTCTGACATCAGCCGCGCGAGCCGCTGCGGGCCGTAGCGGGTCGCGAGCGCCTGAAGTGCCCGCTCGGCGACGGAGCACGCCGCGACCTGTGCCCCGAGATCGCCGAAGGTCATCCGCGGGATGCGCACGTTCGCCTCGATCAGCGCGTGCACCTCCTCGACCGGCTCGCCCTCGGCGTAAAAACGGATCCAGGGCATCCGCAGCCCCTCCTGGAAGATCTCCGTGTTGTCGCACGCGCTCGAGCCGGGCAGGCGGCCGCCCACGTCTCCGTGGTGGGCCGTCGTCACAGCCCAGCCGATCAGGGCGCCGTCGAGGTGGACGGGCTTGACGACGAAGATGTCCTGGAGGTGCATCCCCCCGTCGAACGGGTCGTTCATGATGAAGACGTCGCCGGGGCGCACCCGGTCGCCGTAGCGGCCGATCAGCGACGCCATCGCCGTGGGGATCGAGCCGAGGTGGAACGGCACGCTGACCGCCTGGGCGATCGTCTCGCCGTTCTCGTCGCAGAGCGCCGACGAGAAGTCCATGCCGTCGCGAACGACGGTCGAGTGCGCGGTACGCGTGATCGTCGTTGCCATCTCGTCCGCGACCGACTGGAGCGCGTTCGCGACGACCTGGAGCGTGATCGGGTCCGACGCGACAGTCGCCTGGCGAAGCTCAGCCATGGACGTCTTCCCTCTCGAGCACGAGAGCGCCGGTCTCGAGATGCCGTCGCACCCTCCAGCCGTTCGGCACGACCACCGTCGTGTCGTACTCGTCGACGAGCATGGGGCCGAGCTCCGGTTCGGAGCCGACCGAGCCCCGAGCCCGGACGGGCACGTCCTCGAGGATGCCGTCGAGCCACATCCCCCGCGGCGACTGCCGGTCGCGGTCGGGCGAGCCGGCGACGTCGAACGACGGCGAGGCTGCAGGCGGCCCGAGCGCGGCGAGCCGCACCGCGCGTACGTGGACGGGCGAGCCGTGGCGGCCACGCACGCCGTACAGGAGCTCGTGCTCGTCCTCGAAACGCGCCCGCAGCGCAGCGAGCAGCTCCCGGTCGATGGCACCGTCGGGCAGGGTGATCTCGATCTCCCAGCTCTGCCCGCCGTAGCGGAGATCCGCCGTGCGAGCCCACTCGGGCGCGGGACGGCCCGCGAAGGCGCGCACCAGCACCGTCTCCATCTCGGTGAACAGCGTTGTGATCGTGTCCGGGTCGACGTGGTCGACGTCGAGATGGCATGGGCGAACCTCGTGGAATTCCGGCCGCGCCGAGAGCAGGCCGACCGCGCTGAAGAGACCGGCGACCGGTGGGACGACGACGGTGGTCGCGCCGAGCTCGAAGGCGAGCCCGGCGGCGTGAACGGGCCCCGAGCCGCCGTAGGCGATGATCGCGAAGTCACGGGGATCGCGCCCCTTCTCGGACGAGACGGAGCGGAGAGCGCGCGTCATCCGGGCGTTCACGATGCGGTGGATCCCGTGGGCCGCCTCGAGCACCGTGAGCCCGAGCGGTGCTGCAGCGCGCTCGACGGCTGCCTCCGCAAGCTCGCGCCTGATGGTGATCTGGCCGTCGGCGACCTCGCCGGCGGGCATGAAGCCGAGCACGACGTTCGCGTCGGTCACGGTCGGCTCCACGCCGCCGCGGCCGTAGCACGCCGGCCCGGGGTCGGCGCCTGCGCTGCGCGGGCCGACCTGCAGGCCCCCGGCGGGATCGAGCCACGCGACGCTGCCACCACCGGCGCCGACCTCGGCGATGTCGATCGTCGGGATCCGCAGGAGCTCCCCCGCACCCCGGATCAGCCTGCTGCCGGCCGAGATCGAGCCGCCGACCTCGTACTCGCGTCCACGCGAGATCGCCCCACCCTCGATGAGCGACGCCTTCGCGGTCGTGCCGCCCATGTCGAACGCGATCGCGTTCTCGATCCCGAGCAGCCGTGCCATCTCGACCGCTGCCACGACACCCGCGGCCGGCCCGGACTCGAGGGCGAAGACCGGGCGCAGCTTGGCGTCGTCCGACGTCATCACCCCGCCGGACGACTGCATGATCGAGAGCGGCGCGCCGGCCAGCCCGATCTCGTCCAGCCCGGTGCGGATCCGATCGATGTACGAGGACATCAGGGGTCGCACGTAGGCGTTGACGACCGTCGTCGCCGTCCGCTCGTACTCGCGCTGCTCGCGCAGGATCTCACTCGAGAGCGAGATCGACGCCGCAGGTAGCTCCTCGGCGAGGATCGCCCCGGCCCGCCGCTCGTGCGCCGGGTAGAGGTACGAGTGGAGGAAGCAAACGGCGACCGACTCGATACCGAGCTCACGCAGCCGGGATGCGACCTGTCGCAAGCCTGCCTCGTCGAGCGGTTGCAGGACCGTGCCGTCGGCCGCCATGCGCTCCGACACCTCGAAGCGGAGGCGGCGCCCCACGAGCGGCGGCGGCTTGCGCCAGAAGAGGTCGTACATGTGGGGGATGCGCAGCCGGCGCAGCTCGAGCACGTCGCGGAAATGCTCCGTCGTGACGAGAGCCGCCTCGGCGCCGAGCCGCTGCAGCACTGCGTTCGTGGCCACGGTCGTCCCGTGCACGACCTCGCCGACGCCGCCGTTCCGGCCGGACGCCTCGGTGAGGTCGGCGACGGCGTCGACGACGGCTCGGTCGTAGGTCGGCGGCGTCGAGAGGAGCTTGTGCACCCGTGCGCTTCCGTCGGCCTCGTGGAGGATCACGTCGGTGAAGGTGCCGCCGACATCGACGCCGATTCGCGCGGCTGTCATCTGCGATTTGAAATAGCGAATTGCATTGCGCCCGAGCTTAGAGCAAACTTCCGGCACATGGGGTCTCCTTCGCCGTCCATTCCGCCGCTCGAGGAGCGTGAGTCGGTCGAGCAGGTCGTGGCGCGCACGCTTCGCGAGCTGATCGTGGACGGCAAGCTGCCGGAGGGAACTCCCCTCGTGCAGCGTGACCTCGCGCAACAGCTCGGCGTCTCGCCGACCCCGGTGCGCGCCGGGTTGAGCCAGCTCGAGCGCGAGGGCTTCGTCGCCGTCACGCAGACGGGGCGCGCCGTCGTGCGCCGGTTGACACGAGAGGACTTCGAGGAGATCTACGCCGCACGTCTCGGCCTCGAAGGCCTCGCGGCGAGGGTGGGAGCGCGCGCGGTCGGCCGCGAGGAGGTCGCGCGTATGAAGGAGGCGCTCCGCGACCTGCGACGGCTCGCCGCCGAGCAGGACGTGCAGGAGTACCTGCGGCAGCGCTGGGAGTTCCACGCCACGTGCTACCGCTCGAGCGGCCGGCAGCGCCTGGTCGACGAGGTAGAGCGGCTGTTCTGGCGGGCGGACTGCTACAACCGGCTCGTCCTCTCGACCGCGAAGCGCTTCCGCGAGTCCGTGGGCCGCTATCAGAGCTTCCTTGCCGCGTGCGAGGCGAACGACGGGGAGCGGGCGGAGGAGCTCGTGCAGGAGAGCATCCGCTGGGCGTTCGGACGGGCGGCGAGCAGCGTCCCGTCAGAGACGGAGGTTGCGTGACCTCACCGCGGGTCGAGGCGTCGCGGACGCCTCGCGAGGCCCCCGTCCCCGACTCGTCGGCGTATCGCCTCGGCGTCGACATCGGCGGTACGTTCACGGACGTCGTGCTCCTCGGCGAGGACGGCACGATGCATACCCGGAAGGTGCTCTCCACACCGGGTGATTACTCGGTCGGCGTCGTCAAGGGGACGCTTCAGCTCCTCTCCGACACGCGGGTCGGGCCGGAGCAGCTGACGGCGATCGTTCACGCGACGACGGTCGCCTCGAACACCGTGCTCGAAGAGAGGGGCGCGGCGACGGGCCTCGTCACGACGGAGGGGTTCCGAGACGTCCTCGAGATGCGCCGGTTGCGCATCCCCGTCATGTACGACCTCCAGTACGACAAGCCGGACCCACTCGTGCCGCGGCGGCGCCGGTACGAGGTGCCCGAGCGATCCGGTCCGGACGGCGCTGTCTGGCGCGAACTGGACGAAAGCGCCGTCCGCGCTGTGGCGGAGAGGCTCGCCGACGACCGTGTCGGGGCCGTCGCGGTGTCGTTTCTCCATGCCTATGCGAACCCCGCGCACGAGCTGGCCGCGGCACGCGTGCTGCGCGAGGTCATCGGAGATGACGTGTACCTCACGTGCTCGGCGGAGATCCTGCCCGAGATCCGCGAGTACGAGCGGACGAGCACCGCGGTGGTCAACGCGTATGTCGGTCCGGCGGTGAGCAGCTACCTGCAGTCACTCGAGGCTAGCCTGCGCGAGCACGGAATCGTGGCCCCGCTCGAGATCATGCAGTCGTCGGGAGGCACGATGAGCGTCGCGGCTGCCGTGCAGCGGCCTGCGTACCTCGTGGAGTCGGGCCCGGCGGCTGGAGTCATCGCGTGCGCGCACCTCGCGCGGCTGACGGCACAACCGAACATGATCTCGTTCGACATGGGCGGCACAACCGCCAAGGCGGCCATGCTCGAGGACGGTGAGCCCGTTCGCACGACCGAGTACGAGGTCGGCAGCGGCATCAACCTGAGCAGCCGGCTCGTGAAGGGCGGGGGCCACGCCATCAAGCTTCCGTTCATCGACGTCTCCGAGATCGGCGCCGGCGGCGGCTCGATCGTGGCGGTCGACGGTCTCGGAGCCGCGAGCGTCGGGCCGAGGAGCGCGGGCGCCGATCCAGGCCCCGTCTGCTACGGCAAGGGTGGCGAGGAACCGGCGCTCGCCGATGCCCTGCTCGTTCTCGGCTACCTCGATCCCGAGGCGCTCGCCGGCGGTGCCGTGCCACTCGATCGTGACGCGGCGGAACGGGCGTTCGCCACCCACGTTGCCGAGCCACTCGGGCTGCCGCTCCTCGAGGCTGCGTACGGCGTGCTGCAGGTCGCGGTGGCGACGATGACACGCGCGGTGAAGGCGGTTTCGACGTATCGCGGCCGAGACCCGCGAGAATTCACCCTGTGCGCTTTCGGGGGCAACGGGCCAGTCGTCGGTGTCGAGATCGCCCGTGCGCTCAGCATGTCGCGCGTTCTCGTCCCGCCGGCGCCCGGTGTGTTCAGCGCGGTTGGTCTCCTGTACTCGAGCACGGAGCGTGAGTTCGTGTCGACCGTCATGCTTCGTGCGGGCGAGATCGCGGCCGAGGCGATCGGCGCCGCATACGAGGCGCTCGCCGAGGATGCGTCCGCAGCGCTGCAGCGGGAGGGGATCTCGCTCGAGGTCGTGACGTTCGCGCGCTTCGCCGATCTTCGCTATGCCGGGCAGGCGTACGAGCTCACGGTTCGCGTGCCGGACGGCCAGGTCGACGTGGATGCGCTGCTGGCGAGCTTCGTCGACGAGCATGTCCGGACCTACGGACACGGGTCGCCGTCCGACCCGATCGACCTCGTCTCCGTGCGCGTCATCGCGCGCAAGCACCGCGAGGCACCCACGCGCCTGATCGTGGAGCGGGATCACCGACCGGTCGGCGGCCGCGCCGGCCGCCGGGCCTACTTCGGACCGGAGCGAGGCGTGCTGGACGTGCCTGTTCTCGGTGGACGTGAGGCACTTGGCGCAGACGACTGGGCCGGGCCGCTGATCATCGACGAGTACGACTCCAGCACGATCGTGCCGCCGGGCGCCCGGGCACGGCTCGACGAGTACGGGAGCATCGAGATCGATGTCGTCTGAGCCTCTTGCCGCTCGCGGTGCGGCGACCGATCCGCTCACGCTGGAGGTGATCCGGAACGGCCTCGCGTCCGTCGCAGACGAGATGGCGCTGATCGTGATGCGCAGCGCGTACTCGCCGGTCGTGCGCGACGCGATGGACTACTCCACCGCACTGTGCGACCGCAACGGCCAGGTGATCGCCCAGGGGCTGACGCTGGCGGTACAGCTCGGCACCTTTCCCACCACCATGCGCTTCGTCCTCGACGAGTACGGCACGTCCGCGCAACCAGGCGACGTGTACGTCACCAACGACCCGTACGGCTACGGCGGCCAGCATCTTCCCGACATCTACGTGATCAAGCCCATCTTCTTCGGCGGGGAGCTCGAGGGCTGGGCCGCGACGATGGCGCACCACTCCGACGTCGGCGGCATCACTCCGGGCAGCGTCGCCGTGCACGCCACCGAGATCTACCAGGAGGGGCTCCGCATCCCGCTCGCCAAGCTGCTCGCTGCGGGCGAGGAGGACACGACGCTGTTTCGCATCATCGAGGCCAACACGCGCCAACCCGTGCATGTGCTCGGGGACGTGCGCGCACAGATCGCCGCCTGCCGGGCCGGGGAGCGGGGGCTGGTCGCGCTGCTCGAGCGGTACGGCGCGGCGACCGCGCGGGTGTACATGGACGAGCTCCAGGACCTGGCCGAACGTCTCATGCGGCGCGAGATCCAGGCGCTGCCCGACGGCCGGCATACCTTCGTCGACTGGATCGACGGTGTCGGTGACGCGCCTGAGCCGTTGCGGATCGAGGTGGCCGTGACGATCGAGGGCGACGAGCTCGCGATCGATTTCGCCGGGACGGCGCCGCAGGTCGACGCCAGTGTCAACTGCCCCGTCGGGATGGTTTTCGCCGCCTGCTACTGCGCGATCAGGGGAATCGCCGCTCGCGACATCCCGAACGCCGAGGGGTACATGCGGCCGATCAGGATCGACGCTCCGGCCGGCACGATCGTGAACCCCGTCCTGCCCGCCGCGTGCGGCGCGCGTGGGGTCGTCGGATATCGGGTCTACGACGCGCTCATGGGTGCGCTGGCCGGCGTTGCGCCCGACCGCGTGATCGCAGCGGGTGAGGGGGGGCCGACGCTCATCTCCTTCGGTGGCTACGACGGCGGCAAGCCGTTCGTGTCGACCGAGGTGATCGTCGGAACGTGGGGCGCACGCGCCGGCAAGGACGGCCTGGAGGGTGTCTCGAACCCGCTCGCGAACCTCTCCAACCAGCCGGTCGAGCTCGTGGAGAGCGATCTTCCGCTCGAGGTCGTCCGCTACCAGTTCGTCCGGGACTCCGGCGGTGCGGGACGCTATCGCGGGGGGCTCGCCTTCCTGCGCGAGTTCCGTGTCCTCGCCGAACGCGCCGTGCTCACCATCCGTTCCGACCGCCGCACGCATCCCCCGTACGGGCTCGAGGGGGGTCAGCCCGGAGCGCCCTCGCAGAACACGTTCACATCGGAGGCCGGCGAGCGCCCGATTCCAGGGATGCCGATGGCCGCGATCCACGCCGTCTCGGGCGACCGCTACCTCCACCAGTCGGCCGGGGGAGGTGGGCACGGCTCGCCTCTCGAGCGAGAACCGCAGTCGGTCCTCGACGACGTGCTCGACGAGAAGGTGAGCCGCGAGGCGGCACACGAGCTGTACGGGGTCGTCCTCACCGACGACGGTACGGCGGTCGACCTGCAGGCGACCCGGGGGCTCCGTGAGGCGCGGCTTCCGCTGGCCGGCCCGCGGAGCTCCGAGTGACCGTGCCCGGCTCCATCGCGATCCGAAACGGCACGGTTCTCGACGGCCTGGGTGGCGAGCCATTCGTGGCGGACGTCCTGATCGAGGGTGACCGGATCGCGCGGATCGGGCACGTCGAGCCCGCCGGCGAAGAAGTCGACGCGTCGGGTCGGTTCGTCGCCCCCGGGTTCATCGACATCCACAGTCACTCCGATTTCACGTTGCTCGTCGATCCGCGTGCCGTGAGCGCGATCCACCAGGGGGTCACCCTCGAGGTGATCGGGAACTGCGGCTACGGCTGCTTCCCGATCGGGTGTGCGTCTCGCGCGGCGCGCGCGATCTACGGCTACGACGCCGCCGTCGGGACGACCTGGCGGACGGCGGCCGAGTACTTCGACGTGCTCGAGGCCGCACGACCCGCCGTCAACGTTGTCAGCCTCGTTCCGAACGGCCAGCTTCGCCTCGCGACCGTCGGATTCGCAGACCGGCCGGCCCACGACGACGAGCTGCGCGCGATGACGTACTTGCTCGAGGAGTCGCTCGAGCAAGGAGCGTGGGGCTTCTCGACGGGCCTGGAGTACGCCCAGGAAGTCGGCGCGTCCGAGTTCGAGCTCACGACACTCGCCGCGGCGAGCGCGCGGCGCGGCGGGATCTACGCCACTCACACCCGGCGCAGGGATACCGGGTCGGCCGACGCGGTCGACGAGGCCGTCCGTACCGCACGGGCGGCGCAGGCGCGCCTGCAGGTGTCGCACCTCGTGCCCCGGAGCGGCCTCGACGAGAGCCGCCGGTGCACAGCCGTCGTCGACGATGCCGCCCAGTCGGGGCTTGATGTCGCGTTCGACATGCACACCCGCCTGTACGGCACGACCTATCTCCACACCGTCCTGCCACCGGACATCCTCGCCGCCCCTCCCGAAGAGCAGGAGCGGCTTCTCGGCGACCTGGAGACCCAGCGTGAGATCCGGTCGTTCGAAAGCATCCTCAGTGCGGGGCGAGACTGGAGCAGGGTCGTCCTGCTGGACAACGACGTGGTGCCTGAATGCGCTCGCCTCGATATCGCGACGCTTGCGCACCGGGCGGGCCTCGATCCGGTCGCGCTCATCTGCGAGCTGCTGATCAAGGCGCTACCGGACACGGGGCGGCTGATGGTGGTCAATCACTGCTACACCGAGTTGCAGCAGCGAGAGGCGTTCGCGCACCCGTTGTGCATGCCGGGATCGGATGCCACGACGCTCGCGCCGGACGGGCCGCTCGCGTGCTCGACGTTTCACGGCGCGTACACGTGGGCGGCGTGGTTCTATCGGTTCACGACCGTCCAGGAACGGATCCTCACTCCTGCCGAAGCCGTGAGGCGACTGACGTCCGTCCCGGCGGAGCGCGTCGGTCTGCCGGGCAGAGGAGTCCTGCGTCCCGGTGCGGCGGCGGATGTCGTCGTGTTCGATCCCGCTTCGCTCATGGAGGTCGGGACGCTGGACGAGCCGAATCAGCTTGCGCGAGGGGTCGAGCACGTCTTCGTGAACGGTGTCCACGCGTTGTCCCACGGTTCACTCACCGGGGAGCGGGCGGGCCGCGTCCTGCGCAAGACATGAATCTGACAAGGTGCGGGTGTGACGTCGCCGGCGTCGGGCGGGAGAACTGGAATCACCATGACCCTCTCGCTCGGTGACCCGTTCGTCGTTTAGCTCGTCAGCGCTCGAGGCGCGGTGAGCGGTACGTCTCCCGCCCGCCGAGAGCGGTGAGGAGAACCTCGGTGCGGTCGATGTCGTCGGTGTCGACCTCGAACAGGTTCTGGTCGATGATCACGTAGTCGGCGTACTTTCCGACCTCGATCGAGCCCGTGGTGTCTTCCTGGCTGAGGGCGTACGCGGCATCGATCGTGACAAGCGCGATCGCGGTCTCGAGTTCTCGCACCGCGTTTCGATCGCGCGTTAGCGCCCGTTCGATGGTGCCGAAGGGGGACAGTGGGTCGGCGTCCCAGTCGCTGGAGAGAGACACATGTGCTCCGGTATCGAGTAGCCGTCTCACGGGGATCAGGTCGAATGCCCTGTCGCCGACGAACTCGGAGAGGTACTCGTGGTACGTGGGGTCGATCGCCTCAGGCCCGACTTGGAAATCGGCGACGACGCCCAGTTCGACGAAGCGGTCGGCATCGTCGGGATGCACGAGGTACGTGTGAGTCGTCCGATGCCTGCGCTCGGCGACCTCCTCGGGATCGGCTTCGATGGCTTCGACCGCATCGAGGGCCGCTCGGGTGGCAGCGTCGCCGATCACGTGGAAGTTCATGCGATAGCCGAGCGCATGCAGCGCGGACACGTACTGCTCGAGCTGACTGGGCCGGAAGTACAGAAACCCCGACGGACGATCGGGGTCGATCGGGTCGTCGTAGCGGTCGAGCAGCGCCGCAGTGCCGAGGTCGAGAATCCCGTCGACGTAGATCTTGGCGGTGTTGAACCGCAACAGGCGCTTCGGGTTGTCGGTGAGCCGCCGCTCGAACTCTGCGAGTTGCTCGTACGTGTCGACGTCGGGGTAGACGTAGAGGGCGTTCAGCGCGCGTACCGTGAGCGTTCCCTCACGAGATGCGCGCTGCCAGGCCTCCGGATGACCCTGACGCCAGAAACCTCCCGCGTCGCTGACGCTCGTGATCCCGTTCCTCGCGAGCTCGGCGAGTGCGGCCAAGAGACCCGCGTACGTCGTCTCGCCGTCCGGCGAAGCCACGTTGCGGATGCGTTGCTGGGCGTTCTCCAGCAGCAGGCCCGTGAGCCGTCCACTCGCCGGATCGCGATGGATGATCCCGCCCTGAGGGTCTGGATCATCCTGCCCGATCCCTGCGGCTTCCAAGCCCGCGCTATTCGTCCAGACGGCGTGGCCGAGATCGTCGAGGATCAACGCGGGCCGGTCCGGGATCGCGCGGTCGAGGACGTCGATGGGCAGCTCGTCGGCGTCGAGAAGGTCGAACAGTGACGGGCCGGCCGCTCGCACCCACCGCGAATCGGACTGGCGGGCGGCGCACTGCGCGGCCATCCGCCCGTACTCGGCCAGAGAGCTGCCGGACTCCATGAAGCACAGATCGGGGTTGATGCCGGCCTCGGGGACGTGGACATGAGTGTCCTGGAACCCGGGCAGAACCATGCGGCCCCCGGCGTCGATCACCGCCGCATCGGCACCGGCCCGCTGCGAGACCTTCTGTTCGCTGCCAACCGCGATGATCGTCCCGTCGGTCTCGTAGGCGAAAGCCTGCGCCCAGGGTTGATCGGGATCGAGGGTGTAGACCGCGGCGTTGGTCACTATGGTCGCCGGCGCCTGCTCGTCGCGCTCCGAGGAGCAGGAGGCGGCGAGAAGACCGGCGGCGAGAAAGGGCAGCAGTAGGCCGAGCCTGCGGTACTTCACGTCGATCGCGGCCGTCGATTGCCCTTCGCTGCACGTCCTTGCGCGACGGCCGCGGCAGCGGCGCCTTCGAGCTCGTGAACGACGGCCGCTTCGAGCAGAGACCGCGCCTCCGTGGTCGAGATCAGCCTGGCCAGCCAGCGGCTGCTGAGCCCCTCGACGAGCGCGGTCAGCGTTTGACCCGCGCCGTGAGGGTCGACGAGGCGGGAGATCGACCCGTCCTTTTGACCACGTCTCACGGCGGTGGCGAGCTGGTCGACCCACCTGTCAGTCAGCTCGGCGAGGGTGGGGCGCAGAGACTCGTCGAAGATCGAAGCGTCCTTGAGCTCACCCCAGGCGGCCGAGTTGTCGCGGACGTTCGGGTCGTCCTGGATCTCTCCGACCACGGTCGCGATCAGCTCCTCGCGTCCCGACGAAGCCGCGACGGGGCGGGTGTACTCGCCCGCGCGGGCGTCGACGTGGAGCAGCGCGTGCGTGAGCAGCGTGGACCGGTCCCCGAAATGGTGGTAGATCAGGGCGACCGAGACGCCGGCGTCGCGCGCGACCTCCTCGACGCGGAGACCGCGGACCCCGCGGTGCGCGATCCTGCGGACGGCGGACTCGAGCAATGCCAGCTTACGGTCGGTCATCCAGGCGGTCTCCGGCTTCCGCTGCCAATCACGTAGGCGATCCTATCATCACACTTGACTAAAAATTCAGTCAGTATGTAGAATCCAGCGCATGCCGAGCTCCGAGAGCCAAGGGTCCATCCGGTGGAGGATGCCGGCCGAGTGGGAGCCGCACGAGCGGTGTCTGATCGCCTGGCCGACCCGCGAGGAGTTGTGGGGGCGCCACTTCGAGGAGGCGAAGAGAGAGTACGCGGCCACCGTGGGTGCGATCGCGGATTTCGAGCCGGTGACCCTCGTGGTCGACCCCAGCGGGGTCGAGGAGGCCAGGCGATATGTCTCGGCGAGCGTCGAGATCGTCGAGATCCCGATCGACGACTCGTGGGTGCGGGACTCCGGGCCGATCGGCGTCGTTGCCGACGACGGTCGCCGCGCCGGTGTGGACTTCCGCTTCAACTCGTGGGGTGAGCGTTTCCTGCCCTATGACAAGGACGCCGCCAGCGCCGAGGCAATCCTCGCCCACCTCGGCCTCGAGCGCGTCGTGTCGGAGATGGTCCTCGAGGGTGGCTCGATCACCGTCGACGGCGAGGGAACCCTGATCACGACCGAGCAGTGTCTCCTCAACTCGAACCGCAATCCCCGCCGGACACGCGAGGAGATCGAGCGGGAGCTCGCCGCTCGGCTCGGCATCGAGAAGGTCGTCTGGCTGCCTTGGGGGCACCACGAGGACGAGCACACCGACGGCCATGTGGACGGCGTTTGCACGTATGCCAGCCCGGGGGTTGTGATCGCCCAGACCTGTGAGGATCCGAACAACCCGAACTACCCGCTGATGGCGGAGAATCTCGACGTGCTTCGCTGCGAGACGGACGCCGCAGGGCGCCCCTACGAAGTCGTCGAGCTCCCCTTGCTTCCCTACTACGACCTCGACGGGGACGAGCTGATGGTCAGCTATGCCAACTTCTACCTCGCCAACGGCGCCGTCGTCGTCCCCGTCGCCGATCATCCGCTCGATCGGGACGCACTGTCCATCCTCGAGTCCGTCTTCCCCGACCGGCAGGTGGTCGGCGTCCCGGGTCGCGTGCTCTCCTATGGCGGAGGGGGAGTGCACTGCATCACGCAGCAGATCCCGGCCACGATGGAGGTCGCGTGACCGAGTTCCGCGTGATCACCCGCACCGGCGACACGTTGCCGTCCCCGGCTCGGCAAGAGCAGCCCAGTGGGCGAGCGCCGCTTCGCGTCGGTGCCGTCCAGTGCGCCTGGAACCCCGATCCCCCGGCACACCGTGAGACGCTGGCCGCAGGTGTCCGGCTCGCAGCCGCTCACGGCGCGAGCGTGATCTGCCTCCAGGAGCTGACCCTCTCGCCGTACTTCGCGATCACGCCGGACGACCGGGATGGCGCCCAAGCCCACGCTGAGGACGTCGGTGACGGGCCGACGACGGCGTTCGCCCGGGAGCTGGCGGCCGAGGTGGGTGCCGTCGTGCACGCGTCGCTCTACGAGCGCGACGCGAACGGTCCCGGGTTCAACACGGCCATTGCGGTCGAGCCTGGCGGGGGCGTCGTGGCCGGGACGCGCAAGGTGCACATCCCCGCCTTCCCCTATTACCACGAGGACCGCTACTTCGCGCCCGGAGACACGGGCTTCCCCGTCGTCGAGGTCGCGGGCGCCCGCTTCGGTTTCCCGACCTGCTGGGACCAGTGGTTCCCCGAGCTCGCCCGCATCTACTCGCTCGAGGGGGCCGAGGTGCTCGTCTACCCGACCGCCATCGGCTCGGAGCCCGATCTCGCCGACTTCGACACCAAGCCCCTGTGGCAACAGATGATCACGGCCAACGGTCTCGCCAACGCCACCTTCATGGTTGCCGTCAACCGCATCGGCACAGAAGGCCCGCTCACGTTCTACGGATCGTCGTTCATCTCCGACCCCTATGGCCGGATCGTCGTCGAGGCCCCACGGGACGAGCCGGCGGTGATCGTCGCCGACCTCGATCTCGACCAGCGCCGGGACTGGCTCGGCTTCGGGCTCATCGACACCCGGCGCCCGGACCAGTACGGCACCCTCGTGCAGCCCCAGTCGCTGCCGTCGTAACCGGGTTCTCCACTCGCCGGCAGCCTCGCGTGCCTGACCCAGACCCGCGGATCTAGTCAGATGCCCGGGACGCTCGAGCGCGGAGTCCCCACGCGCGCGGGCGCCGCGATCGAGGTCGACCTGGATCGGGAACGGACATCGAGACGCGCGGATTCCTGCTCGAACGGCGTCGCGGTCGGCGTGGACGACGAAGATCTACCCGATTTCCAGGCAGTTTGTGATATTCGCCACAAAGGAGTATCGTCAGGCTCGGTCATGGCGTGGCCGAGTCGCGGTGCGGGTGTCTCCTCTCTGGCCGTTCTGGCGGGGATGGCTGGCGGCGCGCTCGGGCTTCGCCGTACTCGACGCCGAAGGGAGGCGCATCTGATGAAGGCGAACAAGGACATCGTCCGACGGCTGGTCGACGGCGTCTGGCGCGACCGCAACCTCGCGGTCGTGGACGAGCTCGTCGCCCCGGGCTATGTCGGGCACGACCCGAGCCAGCCCGAGCCGATCAGGGGTCGGGATGGGTACAAGCAGAACATCGGCATCTACCAGGCGGCGTACCACGACGCGGCAATCACGATCGACCATCAGCTTGCCGAGGGGGACTATGTGGTGACGCGCTGGACAGGCCGCGGTACCCACACCGGAGAGCTGATGGGGATCTCCCCGACCGGCAAGGAGGTGACCGTCAGCGGCATCACCATCTCCCGGATCGAGGAGGGGAAGGTCGCCGAGGCCTGGGAGCTGTTCGACGCGCTGGGGATGCTCGTACAGCTGGGCGCAGTGCCTCAGCTGGCCGCTGTGTAGCCCGAACGAAGAACGGTGTTTTCGGGGGGCGCCACCCTTTGGGCGACCCCCCGAGATGCCCGGAGGGCCTCAAGCGGATGCGGGCTCGGGTCGATACCGGTCTCTGTATCGATCGTCCGATGTCTGCCTCCTTTGCCCAGCCACCTTTCATGCCGTGTGCCGAGTGCGGTGCGTCGGTCGCGGTGGCGAAAGCAACGGAGCACAGCTGCGATCCGGAGCGCCGACTGGGCTACCAGGTGTTTCAGCTTCGCGACGAAGTCGCGGCCTTCGGCGACCGGATGGAGGAGTACCTCTCTTCGGCGCAGGGTCGCTTCGAGCAGTGGTACGCCGACCGCGAGCGGCGGCGGCGACAGGGGGAAGAGCCCACCGACGAGGCCTGATCGATCCGGCGCTCGCCGCCGCCCGCGCGGGTAATCACCCCCGAACGGGCGATGTCAAGCCACCGACCGGGGGTCGAGGATTGAGCAGTGCGTCGCCGCCAGCGGATCCTCGGTGTCGTGCTCCTCGTCCTGGCGGCGCTCGGCGCAGCTGCGATCGGGGAGACCAGGCCCGTGCCCGGGGCGCCGTCCTGTCCCATGACGCCGGCGAACTCGTTCTGGCATGCCGACGTGTCGGGACTACCCGTGCATGCGCAGTCGGCGGGATGGGTCTCGAGCGTCGGACCGAGCGCAGGGCTCAAGGCCGACTTCGGCTCGGGTCTCTGGAACGGCGGTCCGATCGGGATTCCCTACACCACCGTCCCCGGGACGCAACCGCGCGTGCCCGTCACGTTCGGCTACGCCGGCGAGAGCGACCAGGGGCCGTACCCGGTGCCCGCGAACGCGCCGATCGAAGGCGGATCGGGATCGAGCGGCGACCGCCACGTGCTGATCGTCGATCGCGACGCCTGCCGCCTGTGGGAGCTCTTTGCCGCCTATCCACAGAACGGCGGCGCCTCCTGGACGGCCGGTTCCGGCGCCACCTGGGACCTCAACTCGAACACGATGAGGCCACTCGGCTGGACGTCCGGCGACGCGGCGGGGCTACCCATCCTCCCCGGACTCGTTCGCTACGACGAGGTCGCTGCCGGCTCGATTGATCATGTAATCCGCTTCACCGCGCCGCGCACGGCGAACGCCTACGTCTGGCCGGCCAGCCACAAGGCCGGCTCCGGCGGCGCCGCGGATCCGCCGATGGGCTCGTGGTTCCGGCTCAAGGCGAACTTCGACATCAGCGGCTTCTCGACGCAGAACCAGGTGATCCTGCGGGCGCTGAAGAAGCACGGAATGGTGCTGGCGGACAACGGCTCGTCCTGGTTCATGAGCGGGGTGCCCGATCCGGGCTGGAACAACGACGACCTCAACCGGCTGCGCGGAGTCCCGGGATCGGCGTTCGAGGCGGTCGACGTGTCGAGTCTCAAGGTCTCGAACACGTCGTACCAGGTCTCCGGCACAGCGCCGCCGCCGCCACCGCCGCCACCTCCTTCGCCGCCACCTCCGCCGGGCCCCCCGCCGCCTCCATCGCCGCCGCCTCCACCGCCACCGCCTCCACCTGGGCCCCCATCACCGCCGCCGCCTCCACCGGCTCCGTCTCCCGAGCTGGTGAGGAACCCCGGTTTCGAGACGACCGCGAACGGCTGGCGCGCCGGCAACGCACGGACGACGCTGTCCCGCTCTTGCACGCAGGCGCACGCCGGTTCGTGCTCGGCTCGGCTCGGGCGCTCCCGGTCGTCGGGCAACGCGATGCTCGACGACTCGCCGAGCACCGTCGCCTCGACCGTCGGGGGTCGCGTCTATGCGGCGTCCGCCTGGGTGTGGGCGCCTGCGGGGAGGGCGGTCACACTACGACTCCGCGAGTCCAGCACCGGTGGTGTGGTGAGCTCCCGCGTGACGACGACGACGGGCACCGGCGGTTGGCGTCACGTGACCGTGACGAGCGCTCGAGCGGTTGGCACGACCTCGCTCAGTCTCGAGGTGATCGTCTCGCTCGCTCGAGGAACGTCGGCGTACGTCGACGAGCTGTCGCTCCGGTAGAAGCAGGGCGTCGTGGCGGGCGCTCCCGGCCTCGCCGGGCGGCGATATCCTGACGCCTGTCCAGCGATGCCGAATGTCCGCCATTCCCAGGCAGGGAAGCGCTTTCTCGTCTACGGCGTGACCGGCTGGGCGATCGACTCGCTCTACGTCTTCCTCCACACCGGCCGGCGGCGGCCCAGCAGCCTTCTCAACGTCCCGGTGTACGGGCTGGCCCAACCGCTCTTCGAGCCTGCGCACGAGCGGATCAGGAATCGTCCTCTGCCGCAGCGCGCCGCGCTGTACGGCGGCGGCATCCTCGTGATCGAGTACGCGAGCGGCCGGCTGCTTCGCCGGCTCGCGGGCCGGGCCCCGTGGGACTACGGCGAGAGCCGGTTCGCGATCGACGGCCTGGTCCGGCTCGACTACCTCCCGCTCTGGGCCGCGTACGGGCTCGGTCTCGAACGGCTCCACGACCGGCTCAGAGACCGGGAGCGTGTCCCGGACCCCCGCGCGAGGCCCTGAAAGAGCCCCGGAGGCCCGCGGCCAGATCAGGGGGGACAATGAGTGCGCTTCGGGTTCCTGCGGATGTGGAGCTGGGCTCGAGCTGCGAGCGTTGGGGTGATGAGCAGGACACACGAGTGGCAACCGTGAGCAGGACGCAGATCGTGATCCTCGGTGGTGGCACGGGTGGCACGATGACCGCCAATCGCCTCCACCGCACGCTCGACGAGGACACCGTCGACATCCACGTGGTCGACACGAACGACCGGCACGTCTACCAGCCGGGGTTGTTGTTCGTCCCGTTCGGGCTGTCTCACGTCGAGGAGATCGTGCGGCCCAGACGACGGCAGTTGCGTCGGGGAATCAGCTTCCACGAAACCGAGGTCGAGTCGGTCTCGCTCGAGCACGACACGGTTGCGCTAGCGGACGGAACGACGCTCGCCTACGACGTGCTCGTGATCGCCACCGGCGTGCAGCTCCAGCCGGAGGAGACCGAAGGTCTGACGGGCCCGGGCTGGAACGAGCGTGCCTTCACCTTCTATACCCCTGAGGGGGCGGAACAGCTGGCGAGGGCACTCGAGGGCTTCGACGGAGGCAGGCTCGTCGTGAACGTCGTGGACATGCCGATCAAGTGCCCTGTCGCACCCCTCGAGTTCGCGTTCCTCGCCGACTGGTATCTCCGGGAGCGTGGCATCCGGGCCCGCACCGAGCTCGCGTACGCCACCCCGCTCGACGGTGCGTTCACGAAGCCCGTCGCCTCCCGCGAGTTGGCCGCGCTGCTCGCTGACAAGGAGATCGAGCTGGTCACCGAGTTCAACGCAGGCGAGGTCGACGGTAGAGGCGGCACCGTGACCTCGTATGACGGCAGGTCGCTCGACTTCGACCTGCTGGTGACGATCCCGCTTCATGGAGGCGCTCCGTACGTGCTGCGCTCCGACGGGCTCGGGGACGCACTGGGTTTCGTGCCGACGGAGAAGCACACGCTGCAGTCGACGGTGAAACCGAACGTGTTCGCACTCGGTGACGCCACCGACCTGCCGACCTCGAAGGCGGGATCGGTCACGCACTTCGAGGCGGAGGTACTGACCCGCAACATCTCCAACTACCTCGGTGGAGCCGACCTCGAGACCGCGTATGACGGTCACGCCAACTGCTTCATCGAGACGGGATTCCACAAGGCGCTCCTGATCGACTTCAACTACGAGACGGAGCCTCTCACGGGCCACTTCCCGACCGCATTCGGGCTGCCGCTGCTACGTGAGTCCCGGCTCAACCACCTCGGGAAGCTCGCCTTCCAATGGGTCTACTGGCACGCCCTGCTCCCGGGCCGCGAGATCCCCGGGATCGGGCCGGCAATGCCCACGTCCGGCAAGAAGCCGGCCACGACCACCACGTAAGGAGGACAACCATGACGACGACTCTCATCGCGGACGCCGCCGTCGACGTCGATGCCGAAGGATTCCTGACCGTTCCGGAGCAGTGGAACGAGCGCATCGCCTCGGCGATCGCCGGAGAGAACGGCGTCCCCGAGCTCACCGACCGCCACTGGCTCGTCGTTCGCTTCATGCGCGACCGTTACCTCTCGACCGGCAACGCTCCGTCCATCCGCGCGCTCGGCAAGGAGTCGGGCGTGTCGGTCAAGGAGCTCTACGAGCTGTTCCCCAAGGGGCCGGCGAAGCTCGCCGCCAAGATCGGCGGCATCCCCAAGCCCAAGGGCTGCATCTGAAAGGACCTGCGATGACCGAGCTGCTCACCCAATCCCAGATCGCTCCCGCCGAGCCGAAGACGATCGAGAAGGTCGCCATCGTCATCTCCAAGGGGTCGCTCGAAGGCGTCTATCCCGGGCTGATCATGGCCAACGGGGCGCGCATGGAGGGGATCGAGGCCGACGTGTTCTTCACCTTCTTCGGGCTCGACGCGATCCGCAAGAACCGCTACGCCAAGATCAAGGTCGCCACGGTTGGCAACCCGGGTCTGCACATGCCCACGTGGATCGGCGCCATTCCGGGCTTCTCCGCGCTTGCGACACGCATGATGGCGAGGCAGATGGAGAAGATCGACATCCCGCCCGTGCCGGAGTTCATCGAGCTCATCTCCGACTCAGGGGCCAAGCTCTATGCCTGCAAGGCCACGGTGGACATGTTCGGGTTGACCATGGACGACTTCGTGCCGCAAGTCGACGAGATCATCACCGTCGGCGAGTTCTACGAGAAGGCGGCCGGCGGCCAGATCGTCTTCACCTAGCCGGACGCGCAGGGCGTTCCCCGGCGGCGGTTGCTTGCTGCCTTGACAGGCCAAGAGGGGTAGCGCGTCTAGCCGGCCGCGCGCCGCAACACGTCCCACGCCAGGCGCACGTCCGCCTCCGTCGTGCGGAAGTTGCCGATGGCGAGGCGGAGCACGAGCCGGCCGTCGAGCTTGGTATGCGAGAGGAGGATCTCGCCCTCGTCGTTGACGCGGTGCATCAGCGCCTCGTTCTCCTCGTCGGAGCCGTCACGGCGGAAGCAGACGAGTGAGAAGGGGTGTGGCGCGCACACCTCCCAGCCGTCCTCCAACTCGACCCAGCTCGCGAACAGGTCGGCAAGGCGGACGTGCTCGCGCAGGCGTTCGCGCAGCCCATCCGCGCCGTAGAAGCGAAGCACGGCCCACAATTTCAACGCGCGGAAGCGGCGGCCGAGGGGCACCGAGATCTCGCTGAGGTTCACCGCGTCGTCCGGTGTGCGCAGGTACTCGGGGACAAGGCTGAACGCGTCGCGGAAGGCCTCCACGCGGCGGGTGTAGAGGGTCGAGCAATCGATGGGGGTCGCCAGC
>JBJXGY010000124.1:0-26873 GCA_046160185.1 Gaiella sp.
CCCCCCCCCCCCCGACACAGTCTCCGTCTTCGTTGTCGCCGCCGCACCAGATGCTGCTGCACGTTGTCGGCCGCCAGGCGCCCGACAACGTGATCCTGAAGAAGGCGCACTCCCTCACCGAGTTTCCGGTGGAACATTGCGAGATGGCGCACTAGCGACTCGTGTCAGGCGCGCTGCTGGGCGGTTCACTCACGCGTTAGTCTCCGGCGCACATGGCGCCTTCCGCCCTCTTGCGCGCGCTCGCCGGCCTCGCGGCGCTGTTGGTTCTCGGCACCGGCATCGGGCTGGCCGTGTCGAAGGGGGATACTGCCCCCGCCGACGGTCCCGTGGCGCTGGAAGGCGCCGCCGAGATCCGCGTGCTGACCTTCAACATCTGGCTCGGCGGCGACCAGGTGAGCATCCGCAAGGTCGTCGACGCGATCGTCGAGACGCGCGCGGACATCGTCCTCCTGCAGGAGGCGGAGGGGCAAACGCGGCGCCTCGCCGAGCTGACCGGTCTCGTCCACGCCAGTCCGGCCACCCACGTCATCTCCCGCTTCCCGCTCTTCGACGTTCCGGGCGAGAGCTCGACCATGACCTACGCGGAGGTGCGCCCCGGGCGGTTCGTGGCACTCCAGAATCTCCATCTCACCTCGGACCCCTATGGCCCGTACCTCGTGCGCGACGGCAAGACGCTCGAGGAGGTGCTGAAGAACGAGCGCGAGACACGGTTGCCGGAGCTGGAGCCGTCGCTGGCTCGGTTCAAGAGCGTCGCCTCGGGCGGGACGCCGGTGGTGATCGGCGGTGACTTCAATGCGCCGTCGCACCTGGACTGGACTCCGGCCGCAGTCGAAGCCCGCCGCTTGAGGTTGGCCGTCGAGTGGCCGGTGAGCGTGGCTGTCGAGAACGCGGGATTTGTCGACGCCTACCGTGCGGTGCACCCCGACCCGGTGGCCGATCCCGGCATCACGTGGACGTACGGCTACCCCTACCCGCACCTCGAGGAGAACGAGGTTGTCGATCGCATCGATCAGATCCACGTGCTCGGCGACCGGGTGGAGGTGCTGGCCGCCGAGCTCGTCAGCGACGGCCGCGTCCCCGTCGCCGACATCCGAGTCACCCCGTGGCCGTCCGATCACGCCGCCGTCGTCGCCACGCTGCGGCTCGTCCCGGGGCGGGCGCCCGCGCTGGTCTCCGTCCCGGCCTCGGTGGAGGCCGGGGACGTGCTCGACGTGCGCTTCCACGCCGACACCGAGGACGGGCGGCTGGACGGTGGCCGTGTGGCGATCGTGCACGACGGGCGCGTGGTGCTCTCGCGCGGGTCGAACAACGGCACCGATCGCGGCTCCGTCGTGCCCTTCGGCACGGCCGGGCTCACCCCCTCGTCGACCTACACCGCGGAACTACGCGACAAGGCCGGCACGGTCCTCGCCTCGACTCCGTTTGCCGTCTTCCCCCGTGGCGCTCGGCCGCGCGTGGCGGTGTTCGACGCGGAGCTGACACCCGGCGAGCGGATCGTGGTGCGCTGGGAGGCGGCCCCCGCCGACCGCTTCGACTGGATCGGCCTGTACGCGGCCGGCGACGCCGATCAGGAGAACTACCTTGCGTTCGCGTACACCGGCGCCACCGCTGCCGGTACGACCACCTTCGACAAGGCCGCGATCGGCGGTGCGCTCGACGCAGGCGACTACGAGGCGCGGCTGATGCGAGACGACGGCTACGTCACGCTCGCCACGGCTGGTTTCAGCGTCCGGCCATAAACTAAACGTGTAGTATACGGGCGTGACCCGGCTGCTCGTGCTCTGGCTCCTCTCGGAGCGCCCGCTGTACGGGTACGAGATCACGCGCAGCCTCTCCGACTCGGGGATGCGCTTCTGGTTTGCCGTGGAAGAGGCGTCCATCTACAGCGTGCTGCGCACGCTCGCTCGCAACGGGTACGCGGTCGAGCAGGTCGAGGACGGGGACACAGGACGCCCCAGGCGCCGCTACACGATCACTGCCGCAGGCCGGGCGTACTACCGGGAGCTGCTGCGCGAGGCGCTCGCCGATCCGGTGCTCAGGGCTGACCCGGTCGATGTCGCACTCGCAGCCTCCGCCGACCTCGCTCCCGGAGAGGCCGGCGATCTGCTCGCGCAGCGGGCTGCCGCGCTGCGCGCTCTGCTCGTGGGGATCGAAGGCAACGCCCGCGCCGCCCCGGACGCGGCGATCGTTCGCCGCCGACGTGCGCTCGCCGCCGCCGAGCTGGCGTGGCTCGAGACACACCAAGAAGCGACAATCGACAAGGAGGGCACCCGATGACCGGCAAACCCGAGATCCAGCTGATCGCGAACGTCGTCGTCGACGACGGTCAGGGACGCGTGTTGCTTGCGGCGTACGACGCTCCTCTGGAGGTGGACGGCGACGACATTCGCTGGTTCCTCCCGGCCGGCGAGCTCGACCCTTACGACCATCCCGACGAGGTCGCTCGCGCCGCGCTCGATGACGTGTCCGGGCTCTCCGTCCACTCGATCGAGCTCGCCGGCGTGCAGTCGTTCCGCGGGCGGCGTGGCTGGCATATCTCGTTCGACTACCGGGCCCGCGCCAGCGGCGAACCCGGCGCTCGAGGCGCGGTGTCCGCGAAGTGGTTCGACCGCGACGCCCTGCCCCGTACCGCGCACGGCGCGTGGGAGCGAGCCACGGTGGAGAGGGTGCTCGGCTGATGCTCGTAGAGCGGTGTGTGCTTGGCGCTCTCCCGTCGCGCGTGCTGTCGGAGCCGCTTGGCCGCCGCGGTGTAGGGTCAGGGCGTGGAGCCGCAGATCCGCAAGCTCGTGCTCACGGTGGAGGAGATCACCTCCGCCGCCGGCCTTCCTGTTGATCCGCCCGCGCGTAAGGCGGTCGGGGCGGCGGTGATCGCGAATCCGTACGCCGGGCGCTTCGTCGACGATCTCGAGCCGCTCTACGACACGGGCGCCATCGTCGGCGGCCTGCTTGCGGAGCGCCTCGTGGCGGCCCTCGGTTGTGAGCCGAACGACGTCACGGCCTACGGCAAGGGTGCGATCGTCGGGCTGGACGGAGAGCTCGAGCATGCCGCGGCGCTGCTCCATCCTCGCTTCGGAGCGCCCGTCCGCAAGGCGGTCGACCACGGCGCCGCGATCATCCCCTCCACCAAGAAGCTGGGCGCACCGGGCGCTTCGATCACGGTGCCGATCACCAACAAGGACGACATCTGGAGCTTCGACGAGATGGATGCCGCCGAGATCACGATCCCCGACGCGCCGGCACCCGGCGAGATCGTGATCGTGCTCGCACTCGCGCTGGGCGGCAGGCCGCACGCACGCATTCGAAAGGACACCTGATGTTCAAGGCGATCATCCTCCTCACCCGCAAGGAGGGTATGACTCCCGACGAGTTCCGTCGCTGGTGGCTCGACGAGCACGCGCCGCTCGCCCGTCAGCTGCCGGGGGTGCGCAGGATCGTGGGGAACCTCGTCACCACACCCGACGCCCCGTACGACGGGATCACCGAGCTGTGGTTCGACGACCAGGCCGCGCTGGAGGGCGCCTACGCCTCGGAGATCGGCCAGGCGGTCGCCGCCGACTCCATGGCCCACGTCTCCGGCCGCGTGCGGCTCGCGGTGGACGAGGTCACGCTCGTCGGCTAAGGGCCCTCCCGGTAGCCGCGACCGGCCTGCGATTGTAGCGGGATAGGCCCTAAGCTCGCGCGGCCGCGTCAGTCAGGCTGGCACAGCCACCCGCCGCACTGCCAGGAGCCTTGCTTCAGCAAGCCTTTCCGGCCGTCTGACGCTGCTCCACGAGGCGAACAAGCCTGTCTGAAGACAGGCTCGGGCCTGCGTCGCGGCGCTACAGGACCGCGAACCGCTCCACGCTGTGCGTGCTGCCGGCGACGACGAGTAGGTCACCTTCCGAGACCAGCGTGTCGGCAGTGGCGAAGGTGAACGTACCCCCGGCGGGTTTGATGCAGACGACGGTGACGTCGTAGGTCTTCCGCACCTGGGCGTCGACGAGCGACTTGCCGACGAGCGGGGCCGGGGCCGGCAGCTCCAAGAGCGCAAAGCCCCTGTCGAGCTGGACGTAGTCGATCGTTCTGCCGACCAGCTGGTGAGCGACCCGCTCGCCCATGTCCCGCTCCGGGAAGACGACGCGGTGAGCGCCTACTCGTTCGAGGATCGAGCCGTGCGCACGGGTGATCGCCTTCGCCCAGACGCGCGCGACGCCGAGGTCGACGAGCAGCGCTGTCGCCAGAATGCTGGCTTCGACGTCCGATCCGATCGCGACGACCGCGGTCTGGAAGTCCTTGGCGCCGATCTGCGCCATCGCATCGGGGCTGGTGGCGTCGAGCGACACCACGTGGGTCAGCCACTGCGCGCACGACTGGGTGGTGACGTCGCTGGCGTCGATGCCGAGCACCTCGTAGCCCTGCTCCACGAGCGAACGCGCGAGAGCGGTGCCGAAACGGCCGAGGCCGACGACGAGTACCTCGTTGGATCGACGTTCTCTAGCCAATGATCGGTCTCTCCTCCGGGTAGGTGTACAGCCTCTCGCGTTCGCGGAGCGACAGGGCCAGGGCCAGGGTTTGCGGCCCAGTCCGACCCAGGAACATCAGGGCGATGAGGATACTCTGGCCGAGCCAGTCGAGGCTCCCCGTGATGCCGGTGGACAGTCCCACGGTGCCGAACGCGGAGATCGCCTCGAACAGCGTCTGGTAGAGCAGGAAGTCGCTCGTGGCCATCAGCACCAGCGTCGCCAGCACGACCGCGTTCATCGCGAGGAACGCGATCACGAGTGCCTGACGGTGCGCGTGGGCCGGAATGCGGCGGTGGAAGGCATGGACGTGGCGGTCGCCGCGTGCCTCGGAGATCACGATCAGGAGCAGGAGCGCGAACGTCGTCACCTTGATCCCACCGGCCGTGCCCCCGCTCCCTCCGCCGACGAACATGAGCATGTCGGTGACGAAGAGCGTCTCTCCGTTCATCTGGCTGTAGTCGACCGTGTTGAACCCCGCTGTTCGTGGGGTCACGCTTCCGAAGAAGGCGGCCAGGAGCTTGTGCCCGACCGAGAGCGGGCCGAGGGTCCCGGAGTTCGACCACTCGAAGCCGAGTACGGCGACCGTGCCGACGAACAGCAGGGCCGCAGTCACGAGCACGGTCAGCTTCGTGTGCAGCGACCAGGACCAGAACTGCCGGCGGCGCGCGGCCAGCTCCAGGATCACCGGGAACCCGATACCGCCGGTGACCACGGCGGCACAGATGGTCAGGGAGAACCACCAATCGGTCGCGAACCCCATCAGGTTGTCGCTCCAGAGCGCGAACCCGGCGTTGTTGAACGACGAGATCGCGTGGAACAGGCCGCGCCAGAGGGCGTGGCCGAGCCCGTAGTCGTGCGACGTCATCAACCGGATCGTGAGCAGGACGGTGACGACGCTTTCCACGCCGATCGAGAGCAGCGCGACCCCCTTGAGGATGTGGCGCACATCGCCGAGCGCCAGCGCACCACGCTCGGTCTGTGCGAGCAGCCGGGTCTTGAGCCCGAAGCGGCGAGCGACGATCAGCGTGATCACCGAGGTCAGCGTCAGCACGCCGAAGCCGCCGATCTGCACGAGCAGCATGATCACCACCTGCCCGAAGTGCGTGAAGTAGTTCGGCAAGTCGACCGTGCCGAGCCCGGTCACGCAGACGGCCGAGGTGGAATAGAAGAGGGCCGTGAGGAAGGGCGCGCCGCCGTCGCCCTGCTTGGCGATCGGCAGCATCAACACGAGCGCGCCGGCGAGGATGACGGCGGCGAAGCCCACGGTGACGAACCGGGCCGGTGTCTTGGCAAGGCCGTTCGCAGCCCTGGCTACCAGACTGAGCGGCGAAAAGCGGGATGGCGGCCGGCCGGGCACGGGCGGAGAGTAGACGACTAGAGTGGCCGGCGTGCTGCTCTACAACTCGCCGGTCTCGGGCAACTGCTACAAGGTGCGGCTGCTGCTGACGCAGCTCGGCATCCCCTTCGAAACGCGCGAGCTGAGCGTCGCCGACCGCTCGGACCGCCCGGAGGTGATCGGCGACCTCAACCCGGCGTTGCGCGTGCCGACGCTCGTGCTCGACGACGGTCGCCCGCTCGCGGAATCCGGCGCCATCCTCTGGTACTTCGGGGAGGGCACCCGCTTCGTGCCCGACGACCGCTACCAGCGCGCGCAGGTGTTGCAGTGGATGTTCTTCGAGCAGTACGACCTGGAGCCGACGATCGCGGTCGTGCGCTTCTGGGTCGCCTATTCGGGCCGGCCGGAGGCGTTCGCCGACCAGGTCGAAGCCAAGCGCGCCGACGGGCAGCGGGTGCTCGAGGCGCTCGAGCGCCACCTGACGAATCGCACGTTCCTGGTGGGGGAGGGGTACACGCTCGCCGACATCGCCGTGTACGGCTACACGCACGTGGCGGAGGAGGGCGGCTTCGAGTTGGCGTCGTTGCCCGCCGTTCGCGCCTGGCTCGAGCGGGTCGCCGCGCAGCCCGGGCACATCCCGATCGACGCCTGAGGAACCGGGAGTGGGTCGCGTTCGCGTCCGGTTCGCCCCGAGCCCGACCGGGTCGCTGCACCTCGGCAATGCGCTCGTGGCGGTCGCCAACCGCACGTTCGCCGACAGGCACGGCGGCGACCTCCTGCTGCGCATCGACGACACCGATCGCACCCGCGAGATGGACGAGGGTGAGCGGCTGATCCTCGAGGATCTCGAATGGCTCGGTGTTCGCTGGGAGCGCGGGCCGGTCCGCCAGAGCGACCGGGCCGGCATCTACACGAGCGCGCTGCGGGCGCTGCTGCGCGGGGAGCAGGCGCGCGAGGACGACGAGGGCGCGATCAGGCTGGGGAGGACGACGCTCGTGCGGCCGGACGGCAGCGTCACCTACCAGTTGGCATCGGTCGTCGACGATCTCGCGTTCGGCATCACCCACGTGATCCGTGGTTCCGACCACCGTCCCAACGAAGAGGTGCAGAGCCGGATCGCGAAGGCCCTGGGCGGACACTTCCCGGAGGTCGTGTATGTGGGGCTGCTCGTCGGCGAGGACGGCAAGAAGCTCTCGAAGCGCCACGGCGCAGTCTCCGTGGCCGACCTGCGTGCCGAGGGCATTCCGGCGGGGGCTGTGCGCGCGTATCTGGAGGAGCTGGGTACCCCTTCTCATGACGTGCGGCTCGATCGGTCGCGTCTTGGAAGGCTGGCCGTGGAGGCGATCGGGGCGATGGACGATGCGGAGCTGGCCCGCATGTGCGAGGCGCCACTCTCCGTCGTGCCGGCTCTGCGAGGCGCGCGGACACTGGTGGAAGCGCGCGCGTTCGCAGCGCAGATTCTGGCGCCGATCGCGTGGGTACGGCAGGCGGGGGACGGTCCGACGCTCGAGCGTTTTCTCGAGCTGCGCAAAGGGGTCGGAGATGCGCTCGACGAGGCCGGAGCCCGAGCGATCGTGCGGGAGCTGAAGGCGGTGGGCGGCGATCTCAAGGTCCTTCGCCGTGCGCTGACGGGCGCCGAGCACGGGCCGGAGCTGTGGACGGTGCTGGTCGCGTTGCCCCTGGAGGAGACGCTCCGCCGAGGGGCCTCCGGCTGAGAGCTGCGGGCGTGCCCCTTGCGGGGCTCGCCACTCGCCTCCGGATACGATCGGCGGATGCGCCTGTACGACACGTTCTCGCGGGATCTCGTCGAGTTGCCTCCGCCTCCCGCGACCATCGGGATGTACGTGTGCGGGCCTACCGTGTATCAGCGCGCCCACATCGGAAACGCCCGGCCGTACGTTCTCTTCTCGTGGCTTGGGCGGTGGCTCCGCGAACATGGGTACGAGGCGACCTACGTCCACAACATCACCGACGTCAACGACAAGATCTACGAGGCGGCGCCGGGCGCGAGCGCCGACCTCGCGCGTGAGGCGACACAGTGGTACCTGGAGGACACCGACGGTTTCGGACTCGGCCGGCCCGATCGGCTGCCGCTGGCCACCGAGTCGGTGGCCGAGATCGTGGCGCTGATCTCCGAGCTCGTCGCGAGCGGGCATGCGTACGCGATCGACGGAGACGTGTACTTCAGGGTCGCCTCGTTCGAGGGGTACGGCCGGCTCTCGGGCCAGCGGCCGGACGAGGTGACGGACGAGGATCCCAACCCGCTCAAGCACGACCCGCGCGACTTCGCGCTGTGGAAGGCGACGAAACCGGGTGAGGACACGTCGTGGGAGTCGCCTTGGGGGGTTGGCCGGCCCGGCTGGCACGTCGAGTGCTCGGCGATGGCGGAGAAGCATCTAGGCGCCGAGTTCTGGATCCACGGGGGCGGCCTCGACCTCGTCTTCCCCCATCACGAGAACGAGCGCGCGCAGTCCCAGGCGGTCGGTCGTCCGTTCGCGAAGGTGTGGATGCACAACGGCATGCTCCGCTTCACCGGCGAGAAGATGTCGAAGTCGGTCGGGAATGTGGCCACGATCCGGGACGTGCTCGCCGGGTGGGGCAAGGAGGTTGCGCTGCTGTTCTTCATGACCGGTCACTGGCGGAAGCCGATCGACTTCTCGGACGGGACGATGGCCGCCGCGCGTGCGCAGACCGAGACGTTCCGGAACTTCTTTCTCGAGGCACACGAGCCCGGTGGCGAGCCCGACCGGGCAGCGCTGGCGGCCGTGCTCGACGACGACTTCAACACGCCGGATGCGCTCGCGCTGTTCCACGACTGGCGGGCACGCGGAGACGCGACATCGCTGGCCTACGGGCTCGGGTTGTTCGGTCTGGATGGGTTGGTCGCCGTACCTCAGGCTCCGGTCGAGGTCGAGGATCTGGCGGCCCGGCGTGCCGCGGCGCGGGCGGCGAAGGATTGGCCGGGGGCCGACCGGCTGCGTGACGAGATCGAGGCCGCGGGCTGGGAGGTTCGCGACATCGCGGCCCCGCCGGGCTTCCGTCTCGTACGCCGGTGACGCCCGACGTCGTCTACGGCCGGAATGCGGTGCGCGAGGTGCTGCGCGGCCGCCGGGAGGTTCTCGAGCTCTACGTCGGGGAGCGAGCCCGCGACGCTCTCGACTTCCTCCCGCCGGGCCGGCGCGTGCACGTTCGTCCGGAGCGGGAGCTGGCGGAGCTCGCCGGCTCGGCCGACCACCAGGGAATCGTCGCGTCGTGCGAGCCCTACCGGTACGCCGATGCCTGGGAGCTGGCAGGGCATGCGAGCCCACTGCTCTGCTGCCTCGATCAGGTCACCGATCCGCGCAACCTGGGGGCGGTCGTACGTGCCACCGCGGCCGCCGAGGCCACCGGGGTCGTGGTCACGGAGCACAGGGCGGCGCACGTCACGGCCGCCGTGTGCCGTGCCTCGGCCGGAGCGGTCGAGCATCTGCCGGTGGCGATCGTCCCCAACATGGCGCGCTACCTGGGCGACGTGAAGGGCCCGGCGCTGTGGGTGTATGCGGCGGTCGCAGATGCGCCGACAGGGATGTGGGAGGCGGATCTGACGGGCGGCGTGGCTCTCGTCTTCGGCGCCGAGGGCAAGGGGCTGCGGCCGCTCGTGCGCAGGACGTGCGACGGCGAGCTCTCGATTCCGGTGGCGCCCGGAGTGGAGTCGCTCAACGTCTCTGTCGCCGCGGCCTTGCTGCTGTACGAGGCCCGGCGCCAGCGGGAGCTGTGACGATGGCCGAGCCGACCCTCTATCTCTTCGACGGGTCGAACCTGTTCCACGCGGGCGCCTACGGCGACCGTGACGAGCTCGTGGACGCGCTTGCGAGCTTCGTCGCCCTCCGCGGGGTGCGGGGGGTGGTGGTGTTCGACGGGCACGGGCCCGAGCGGACGTTCGGGAACCTCGAGGTTCGCTACGCGCCCCACGCGGACGACCTGATCGAGCGGCTCGCGGCCGAGCGGCGGGAGCACGAGCCCGTGCTGGTCGTCACCTCCGACGCGACGGTGCGGGGGACGGCCGGCCACCTCGTCGGCAAGCGCGGTTCGAGCGCGTTCCTGGCCGAGCTGCAAGAGGTGCAGCATCGCGAGGAGAGCGCGAGCCGGGTGCGCGACCGGCTCGACCCGGAGACGCGCGACAGGCTAGAGCGTCTCCGCCGCGGCGAGTAGAAGCCGCGCCGCGCTTCGCTTCACCCTCGAGCGGGGAACAAGGAGCCCCGCCCGCCGCTCTTCGGCTCTGACACGAACATACGTTCCTATTACAATGGAATTTGCGCAAAGGGGTTGTATCGCGTGCAAGTTCCTGCTACTTTCTCCCTCGACTTCAGGGTGAGACTTGTCGGACGCTGCTGAAGCTGTGACCCGGACAAAACCTTCGAATACCAGGGGAGAGAGACAATGGCCGCTCGTACCGCAGTTGCGCCGAAGACACCGCAGAAGCTTCAACGTGAACTCGAGGATCTGCAGCTCGTCCTCAAGGCGCGGAACGGCAACGGGGCCGCGATGGACGCTCTCCTGCGGCGCTACCACGGCTTCGTCAGGCTCAAGGCCAGCTCGTACTTCCTCGCCGGCGGCGACTCCGACGACCTGATCCAGGAGGGGCTGATCGGCCTCTACAAGGCGGTGCGCGACTTCCGGACGGACAAGGACACGTCGTTCCGGTCGTTCGCCGAGCTTTGCGTGACGCGCCAGATCATCACGGCGATCAAGACCGCGACCCGCTTCAAGCACTCCCCGCTCAACACCTACGTCTCCTTCAGCCACACCCCGGCCGGCCAGGACTCCGACAGCGAGTGCACCCTGGGTGACGCGCTCCCCGGCCCAGGAGTCGACGACCCGTCATCTGTCGTGATCTCGACCGAGGAGCTGCAGAGCCTCGTCGGCTGCCTCGGCGCCACCCTGTCCTCGCTCGAGTCCGAGGCGCTCAAGTTCTATCTCGACGGCAAGTCCTACGAGCAGATGGCCGAAGTGCTCGGCTGCGACACGAAGACGATCGACAACGCCCTGCAGCGCGTGAAGCGCAAGATCGTCGCACACCAGACTTCCCGCGCCGTTCCCGCCTGAGAGGGCACCGGCGGACGTGATGGCCGGCAGCCAGCAGGCCACGAGGCCACGAGGCCACGAGGCCAGGGGCCGGCGGGCCGGCGGGCCCCTTCAGGGGCTCGCCAGCGGGGTCAGGCAACGTCCCTGGCGAGCCTCTAAAGAGGCCCGCCGCCGACCGTCCACCGTGTGGCTCAGCGCGCGCCGAGCACAGTGATCTCGACGATCAAGGTGGCGCCCGGCGGGATCTCACCGGGGATGCCGCGGTCGCCGTAGGCGAGAAACGGGGCGATCTCCAGGTGCCGCGTACCGCCGATCCGCATCCCGTCGAGGCCGTAGAAGACGCCGGCCATCAGCGACCCACGGTTCATGAAGATCTCGGTGACGAGCGTGGTGCCGTTGTCCTCGAGCCGGTTCGTTGCCGTGTCCGGCACATCGCGGCGCACGAGCGAGCCATCCGCGAGACGCCAGCGGGTGCGAACCGCGTAGCGCGCCTGGCGGCGTACCGGCTCGCCGCCGCCGGGAAGGTCGAGCAGCAGGAACAGGCCGCTACGCAACCGCTTGCGCGGGGGCCGCCCGCGGGTTCGCAGCAACTCGGCGATCAGCGGGAGCCCGGCTGCGACGGCCATCTCTTCGGCCGTCTCGTGCTCGTCGATGCGCGTAGGCAGGTCGGGGTCGGCTCCCGCCTCGAGGAGTGCCACCACCGCTTCAGGGCCGTTCACCCCGACCGCCATGTGCAGCGGAGTGAAGTCGTCGATCCCGCGAAGGTTCGGATCGGCTCCGTGCGCGAGCAGAAGCCGCACGACGTCCAGCGCGTCGGGTCGGGCCGGCGAGCCGTCCGCGCCCCGCATCATCCCGAGCGCCGCGATCAGTGGCGTGAACCCGTCGTCCGCAGGCCCGTTCGCATCGGCGCCGAGCTCCAGTAGCTCGCGGATGAATGGGAACGGGGAGTGGTAGATCGCGTAGGTGAGGCACGGCCCGATCGCCTGGGGCATACGCCCGTTGGGAATCGCGTCCGGGTCGTCGACGGCGCCGCGAAGCGCACTCAGGTCGCCTGCGACGAACGCGTCGTGCATTGCATCCGAATCGGAGCTCATAGGTCCGCCCGCTAACGGGGCTCGGAGCTAACCCGCGCGATCTCGTAGTCCGCTGCGTAGCGGATCCGGCGGCTCTGGCCGTTCTTCGGAGGGGCGGTGCGCAGCTGTGCAACGTTCCGAACTGGGACATCGGCTAGCGGCACGAAGTACACCGCGAGCGTCTCGGGGCAGTAGACCGCGAACGCGTCGATCTGCCCCTGGTAATCGCGACGGGCCTGTAGTGAAGAGCGGTGGTGCGCATATGTACTGCACGTCGCGAAGTTGACCCCGCCATTCCTCAGTCGCCCAGTCTTACATTGCACCCGCAGGAGCCGGTCACCGTCGTCAATCACGAGGTCGTAGCGGCAGTTCTCGCCAAAAGGCACTGAGATGTCCAGCCCGGTGCTGGCAAGCGCCAGCATGACCGCCAGCGTGCTCCGATCACCTACGCGCTTCGGATGTTCGAGCATCTACATACTTTAGTACTCCGATCGGACAACAGTACGATCGGACAACAGGTTGGGTGGGCGGATAGCCGGAGGAGGGACTCGAACCCACGGCCTTCGCCTTACAAGGGCGCTGCTCTACCACTGAGCTACTCCGGCGTGGGCTCAATGGTAGTCGTCACGACGCCGAGGGCCGCGACGCCTGACTGCAAGCCCAGAACGCGATTCACCGTAACGTAAGGAAACCGCTGGAGACCGTTGATCGAACACGATCTAGAGTCGACGCATGAACACCCAGCCCGCCACACCGTACGCACTGCCGAGCCTCTGGAGCTGGGTGCTCGGCGTTCCGCTCGGCGGCGCTGTCATTCTCGTCGGGCTCTGGCTCTTTGCCGCCCAGCTTGGGCCTGGCTACTACGGGTCGATCGGGTTCGCGATCGGCTGGTTCACCCTCGCGTGGATCGCGATCGGCCGCGTCGGCAAGCGCGTGCCCGCCCTCTCCATGCCGCTGCGGGCGGTGTACCTCGCGATCGTGCTCGTCGTCGGCGGGTACTCGGCGTGGACAACGTTCACGGACAAGACCGTCAACGAGCAGATCGCCGTCGGCGCCCCCTCGTCGGCGTCCGGAGGAGCCGGGGGGAACGTCGAGCTGAGTCGTGGCCCGTTCGTCGGGGTCGCGCACGGGGCCTCGGGCACGGCCGCGGTCGTGAAGGTGGCAAGTGGAGAGCATCTCCTCACGTTCTCCGCGCTCGACACCGACAACGGCCCCGACCTGCGCGTCTATCTCGTCGCGGGCGCGGCGTCCGGCGACGGGGACGTGGACGACTTCGTCGATCTCGGCGCTCTCAAGGGCAACAAGGGGAATCAGCAGTACGCGATTCCCGCCGACACCGACCTCGAGCGCTACGCCACCGTCGTCATCTGGTGCCGTGCCTTCAGCGTGTCCTTCGCAAAGGCCGAGCTCGCGACGTCGTGAGCCGGAGGTACGACCTCGTCATCGTCGGAATGGGCTCGGGCGGGCTCGTCGCCGCCGACTTCGCGGCGACGCTCGGGCTCCGAGTGGCCGCGGTCGAAGCCCACCGGATCGGCGGTGACTGCCTCTGGACGGGATGTGTTCCCAGCAAGGCGCTGCTCGCGTCGGCCAAGATTGCGCACCACATGCGCAGGGCGGCCGAGTACGGCATCCGCCCTGTCGAGCCCGACGTCGACCTCGAAGCCGTGTGGGCGCGGATCAGGTCAATCCAGGACGCGATCGCGACCACCGACGACAGTCCCGAGCACCTCGAGGCGAAGGGCGTCGAGCTCGTTCACGGTGCCGCCACCATCGTCTCCGCGCACGAGGTCGAGGTCGGCGGCCGCAGGCTGGACACTCGTTTCATCCTGATCGCGACCGGCAGCCGGCCCGCAGTCCCCGACATCGACGGCCTGGCCGAGGCCGGGTACCTCACCAGCGAGACGCTCTTCGAGCTCGAACGCCCCCCGGCGAGCCTCGTCGTCGTCGGCGGCGGGCCGATCGGAGTCGAGCTGGCTCAGGGCTGCCGCCGCCTCGGGCTCCCCGTGACGCTGTTACAGCGCGGGGCGCGACTGCTCCCCCGCGACGAGCCGGAGCTGACGAAGCGCGTGCCGGACATCCTGCGCCGGGAGGGGGTCGAGGTGCAGCTGGATGCCGACCTGCAGCGTGTCCGCGTGGAGGACGGCAGCCTCGTCGTGCACGCGCGCCTGGGAAAAGCCGAGCGCACGTTCCGGGCGGGGGGCATCCTCGTCGCCGCCGGTCGCACCCCGAATGTCGACGCGCTCGGGCTCGCGCAGCTGGGTATCGAGGTCGGTCCGAGCGGGATCGTCACCGACGCCCGCTCCAGAACCTCCGTTGCGTCGATCTACGCGGTCGGCGACGTCACCGGCCGGCAGCTCTTCACACATGCCGCCGCCAACCAGGCTGCGGCGGCGGTGCGCGACATGTTCTTCCCCGGAGCCGGCAGGCCTAGCGCCCTGGTGCCCTGGTGCACCTTCACCGACCCCGAGCTGGCAAGCGTGGGGCTCACTGCCGGGGCGGCCGCGGCGCAGCACGGCGCCGGCGTGACCCGCACCTGGACGCGCGAGCTGCGCGACTCCGACCGGGCGCGCGCCGACGGCGCCACCGACGGTGCGATCGTCCTCGTGACGGCGGAGGAGAAGCTCGTGGGAGCGCACGTGCTGGCACCCGCCGCCGGCGAGATGATCCAGGAGCTCGCACTCGCGATCGACCAGGGGCTCAAGCTACGTGACCTCGCAAGCCTGGTTCACGTCTACCCGACCGTGGCCACGGGCATCCAGCAGCTCGCCGGCGAGGCGGGCTACGAGCGGGCCAGGCGCTTCGGCTGGCTCGTGAGACGAGAGACGCGGCGCGGGTGAGGGGCCGTGTCGAGCCCTTGCCAGGCCAGGCGAGGGACGTCAGTATCCGGCGATCGGCAAAGGAGAAGCGATGAGCACGACACAACCCCGGCCGGTCAAGACAGACCGGGACGAGGTCTTTCTCGAGTACACGAAGTCGATCTGCCCCGTCTGCAAGCGGGTGATCGACGCCGAGGTGAACGTTCGCGAGAACCGCGTCATCATGCGCAAGCGCTGTGCCGACCACGGTCTGTTCGAGGCGCTCATCTACTCCGACGCCGAGCTGTACATGGCGCAGCAGCGGTACAACAAGCCGGGCACGCTCCCGCACGAGTTCCAGACGGAGGTCAAGGACGGCTGCCCGCTCGACTGCGGCATGTGCCCGGAGCACAAGCAGCACGCGTGTCTGGCGATCATCGAGGTCAACACCGCCTGTAATCTCGACTGCCCCGTCTGCTTCGCCGACTCGGGGCACCAGCCTGACGGCTACTCGCTCACGCTCGAGCAGGTCGACTTCATGCTCGATCGCTTCGTGGCGGCCGAGGGAGATCCGGAGGTAGTCCAGTTCTCCGGCGGGGAGCCGACGATCCACCCGAACATCCTCGAGTTCATCGCGCTCGCCCAGCAGAAGGGCATCCGATCGGTGATGCTCAACACGAACGGCATCCGGCTCGCGCGCGACGCCCGCTTCGGCGAGGAGCTGGCCCGGCTGAAGCCACATCTCTACCTGCAGTTCGACGGCTTCGAGCTCGAGACGCACCTTGCCATGCGCGGCAAGGATCTGCGACGCGACAAGGCCCGCGCGCTCGACCGGGCGGCCGAGCTCGGTCTCACCGTGACCCTGGTCGGCGCCGTCGAGAAGGGTGTCAACGAGCACGAGGTCGGTGACATCGTCCGCTTCGCGGTTGCCCATCCTGCCGTCCGCTCCATCGCATTCCAACCCGTGACCCACTCGGGGCGACACGTCGTGTTCGATCCGCTGGAACGGCTTACCAACGCCGACGTGATGAAGCTCGTCGCGGCGCAGGTGCCGGACTGGTTCCGGCTGGACGACTTCGTTCCAGTCCCCTGCTGCTTCCCCACTTGTCGCTCGATGAGCTACGCCTTCGTCGACGGCGACACGGTCGTGCCGTTCACCCGGCTGATCGAGATCGACGACTACCTCGACTACCTCTCGAACCGCGTGATCCCCGACTACGACATCAGGCACGCCCTCGAGCGCATGTTCTCCTCGTCGGCCACTCCCGGGGCCGAGCGCGCGCTGCTCGCCTGCGAAAGCTGTGGCATCGACCTCCCGGAGCACCTCGCCGATCTCCAGGACAAGGTGTTCATGATCATCGTCCAGGACTTCCAGGATCCGTACACGCTGAACGTGCGGCAGCTGATGAAGTGCTGCGTCGAGGAGATCACGCCGGACGGCCGCCTGATCCCGTTCTGCGCGTACAACTCGGTTGGGTACCGCGAGCAGGTGCGTGAACAGATGTCGGGAGTCCCGGTAGCGGCGGTGGTGCCCAACGCGGAGCCGTTGCAGCCGCTCCTGCAGCTGACGCCCTACGGCTCGAGGACGGCCGGCCGGGCCTCGGAGGTCACATCGCGCGACGCCACCAACGTCGGGCGCCGTCTCGAGCGATGACCGCGACCGCCGAGGAGATCAAGTCCTGTTGCGCCGCCGCGTACTCGAGCTCGGCGGCACGTTTCCTCCTCGGAGACCACTTCCACCCGGGAGGTGCGGGGCTCACCTCGCGACTGATCGGGGCGCTCGGTGCCGGTCCCGGGCAGCTGGTGGCCGACGTTGCCAGCGGCCCCGGCACGAGCGCCATCCAGCTCGCGCGCGAGGCGGGGTGCGACGTGATCGGCGTCGACCTGTCGCCGGACTCGGTTGCGGCCGCCGGCGAGGCGGCGGCGGCCGCCGGTCTCGCGGACAGGGTGCGCTTTGCGGTCGGGGACGCCGAGGCGCTGCCGCTGGCCGACGGAAGCGTGGACGGCGTGCTCTGCGAGTGCGCCCTCTGCACGTTTCCGGACAAGGCGGCGGCTGCCCGGGAGCTGGCGCGTGTGCTGAGGCCCGGCGCGCGGCTGGCCCTCTCGGACATGACCGCCCGGCCCGAGCTGCTGCCGTCGGAGCTGACCGGGCTGGCGGCCTGGGTGGCGTGCATCGCCGACGCGCGCCCGCTCGAGACCGTCGCCGAGCTGCTCACGGAGGCAGGGCTCGTGGTGGAGCGTCTCGAGAGCCACGACGACGCTCTCGCGTCGCTGCTCGACCGCGTCGAGGCCCGGCTGCGGCTCGCCCGGATCACGATGGCTCCCGAGATCGGTGATTCCGCGGCCCGTGGGGAGGAGCTCGTCGCGGCGGCGCGCCGAGCGCTCGAGGACGGCGCCCTCGGGTACGGGGCCGTTGTCGCCGTCCGCCCCTGAGCCCGGCTCCCGCGGCGAGATCTGGGCGCGGGAGGTACTCGCCGAGCTTCGCCGCGACCGTTTCCATCCGCTCGCCTGGGTGCGCTTCCTGCGGGCGTCCTTCGAGTTCGCAGCCGGGCGTCGAGCGGAACGGCCTCGGGAGCACCGCGTCACGCTGGTGCTCGGTTTCGCCGGCGTCGCTGCCTGGGCGATCGCGCTCGCGGTCGGGCATCCATTGCTGGCGCTGGCCGGTGCGGCGTGGTGGATTCTGGCCACGTTGATGCTCGACTGGCACCTCGGGATGCTCGAAAGCCGGGACGGCCGATCGGTCGCGGGGCTCGGTCTGGCCAACGTGCTCACGCATCTGCGCGGCGGCACAGCTCCTGCGATCGCGGTGCTCTTCGGATCCCCGGCCGGCATCGCCCTGCTGGGCGTGGCCGGGGCGAGCGACGTGGTCGACGGCTGGCTGGCGCGGCGCCGCGGAGAGGTGACAAGGCTGGGCGCCTGGCTCGACGGCGCAGTCGACGGGCTCGTGCTCGGAGCTGCTGCCGTTGGCGCCTTCACCTCGGGGCGCGCGCCGGTGTGGCTGCTCGCCATCGTGCTGGTTCGAATCACTCTGCCGTGGCTGACGATCGCCACGGTCACGTTCGCGCGCGCCGAGACACCGAACGCCGGACGCGCAGTGCCGGGGCGTATCCCCGGCCTCGTGCTGTTCGCGGGGCTCGCGCTCCTCGCTTTCGACGTCGGTGCCGGCGTGCCCGTCGCCGCCGCGGGCGCCGCCGGCGGCGTCGGGACGTTCGCCCTCACGATCGCCCGCACCGTCCGCGCGAACCGCTGCGCTGCGGCCCCGGGGGTCAGCCGGGGCCGCAGCCGCTCGTACGAGGCGTAGGAGATCTACGCTGCGGCCCGCTCGGGGACGGCGGGCGCCTCGGCCGAACGCTCGTGTTCGAGCCGGGGGAGCCACTCGAGCCAGGACGGGAGGTACCAGTTCCAGTGACCGAGGAGCTTCATCGTGGCCGGGAGCAGAACCGCCCGCACGATCGTGGCGTCGATCAGCACCGCCACGGCGAGGCCGATGCCCATCTCCTTCATGTCGATGAGGGGCATCAGAGCGAAGACACCGAAGACGAAGACCATCACCATCGCTGCGCTGGTGACGACGCTGGCAGTGGACTTGATCCCTTCCGCGACCGCGTGCTCGGTGTCGAGACCGCGATCGAAGTACTCGCGGACCCTGCTCAGGATGAACACGTGGTAGTCCATCGAGAGCCCGAACAAGATCACGAAGAGGAACATCGGGAGCCAGGCGGCGATCCCTCCGTTGGACTGGAAGTCAAGTAGGTCCTCGCCCCAGCCCCACTGGAAGATCGCCACGATGAATCCATAGGCGGCGCCCACCGACAGCAGGTTCATCACGATCGCCTTGAGCGGGATCACCAGCGAACGGAACGAGACGAGGAGGAGTACGAACGCGAAGGCGAGGACGAAGCCGAAGACCATCGGCATCGCCGAGGCGATCGCCTCGTTCCAGTCCTTCGAGGCCGCCGTGTCACCTGTCACGGCCACCTCGACCCCGTCCACCTTGCCCACGGTGGCCGGGATCAGGTCGTCGCGGAGGGCGGCGAGCGCCCGGTTCGAGCGTCCGTCGGTGCCCCCTCCGGCGAGCGGGATCAGGACACGGGTCGCTTTCCCGTTGGGCGAGACCTCGACGCGGATGGGCTCAAGCCCGTGCCCGGTCTCGAGCGCCCGTTCGGTGAGCTCGCCGATCGCGGCGCGAAGCGGCGGACTCTGCGCGTCGCCTTTGATCGCGACCACGGCGGGTGTGGCGCCGCCAGGGAACGCAGCCTCCACACGGTTCAGCGACTGCACTTCCGGGAGTGACTTGGGCAGGGCGTCGAAGCCGGAGATGGACGTGTGCAGGTTCAACGCCGGCAACGCGAGGGCGACCAGCACCGCTGTGGCCGCGACTGCGGAGACGAGCGGCCGGCGCAGGACGCGGTCGAGAATTGCGGACCAGACACGAGAGGAGCCGTCGGCACTCGGGCGGCGAAGGAAGGGCACGCGCACCTTGTCGATGCGGTCCCCTAGCCACGAAAGCGTCGCCGGCAGCACCGTCAACGAGCCGATCATCGCCACCGCGACGACGAGCATGGTGCCGATCGCAAACGACATGAACGTCTTGTCGCCGGAGAAGAACATGCCGGCCATGGCGATCATCACGGTCACGCCTGAGATGAGGACGGCGCGGCCGGAGGTGGCGGCGGCGGCTTCCAGGGCCGCTGACGCGCTGCGACCCGCTCGTTTCTCGTCGCGTTCGCGACGGATGTAGAAGAGCGAGTAGTCGACCCCGACGGCCAGCCCGATCAGCAGGATGACCTCTGCCACCGACTCGTCCATCGGCACGAGCTGGCTCGGAAGCGCGACCAGGCCGATCGTCGCGAAGACCGAGGACAGCGCGAGCAGGAGCGGCATGAGCGCGCCCACCAGCGAGCCGAAGACGAGCAGCAAGATCACGAGCGTGATCGGGATCGAGATCATCCCCGCGCGTGCGAGTTGCGAGCCGATCAGTTCGTCCAGCGCCTTCCCTGTCGAGACGCTGCCCGCCTCGCCGATGTAGAAGTCCGGGTGTTTCGTCTGCAGACCGGCCACGGCACCCGTGATCGAGTCGATGTACTCGACCGCGTGGTCATAGGTGCCCCGCGGGGTGAACTGGATCAATGCGGAGTGCCCGTCTGCAGAGACCTGCCCCTCGTTTCCGGGCGCCAGCGGCGAGCGGAGCTTCTCCACCTGGGGGAACCCGTTCAGCTTGGCCACGACATCGGCGACCGTGGCCCGGAAGTCGGCGTCGCGGACGGTCGCGGTCTTCGACTCGACGAGCACGTACTCCCTTTGCTCGTCGAGCGAGAACCCCGCGTCGCGGATGATGTGGTCGGCGGTGCGGGCCTCGCCGACGTTGAAGTCGTTCTCGTCGATCGTCTTCATGCCGACCGACTGGCCGAGCATGAACGCGACCGCCACGAAAGCGAGCCAGCCGAAGATGGCGGTCTTGCGGTGGCCCGCGCTCCAGCGGCCCATCCGGGCGGCCAGGTTCTTGCTGCGCTTGAGCGGTGTCACTGTGATCTCCTTCCAGGGAGCGATTGGTCGTAGCTCACCGTCGCAGCCCAGCGGGTCGAGGACAGTGATGCGGCCCGGTGTCTTCGAGTGCGGTTCTCCACACCCGCTCCGTACGTTGCCCACCCACCGACGCGGCGGCAATCGGGGATCCCACGGGTTCAGCCCTGAGAGCCCAGAGGCTCGTCTCCGGGGCTTTCACGGTGGTCTCGGATCCGAAGGGTCTGACCCCGGGGTCAGACCCGCGCGCGACAAATGGCGGGAGCGCCCTGTGCCGGCGGGTTATGCCTGCAGCATCTTCAGCACCGCGAGCACGCGGCGGTGGTCGTCAGCCCCAGCGGGCAGACCGAGCTTCTCGAAGATGTTGGTGACGTGCTTCTCCACGGCGCGCAACGTCACGAACAGGCGGTCGGCGATGCCCTGGTTGGAGCGGCCCTCGGCGATCAGTTCGAGCACCTCGCGCTCGCGCGGCGTGAGCGCAGCCAGCGGGTCGTCGATGCGTCGCCGCCCGAGGATCTCGGCAACGACTGCCGGGTCGATGGCAGAGCCGCCGTCGGCGACACGACGCACCGCGTTGGCGAACTCGTCGAGATCCGCGACGCGGTCCTTGAGCAGGTATCCCACGCCCGTGGGCTGCGCGAGCAGGTCGCCTGCGTATCCGCTTTCCACATACTGGGACAGCACGAGCACCGCGGTCTCCGGATGCTCGGCGCGGATCTCCATCGCTGCCCGCAGTCCCTCGTCCGTATGAGTCGGAGGCATCCGCACGTCGGTGATCACGACATGCGGCCGGTGCAGGGCGACGTGGCGGAGCAGATCGTCCGCCGTTGCCGCCTGTGAGACGATCTCGAAGCCACAATCCGTGAGCAGTCGCGCCACCCCTTCGCGGAGGAGCACCGAGTCCTCGGCAATGCCGACGCGGATGCCCGCACCCGACTGGGAGACCGTGTTGCGGAGCGGCGGGAAGTCGCGCGGCAACCCGTCCGCGAGAACTTGCGAGATGGCGATCGGTTCACGGAGGCCGGGAAGCTGGAACGTTCCGAGCGCCAGCGTGACCGCGCCCGTGGCTGCGAGCGTTTCGCTCGAGCCGACGATCTGCCCGCCGTGGGCGGCGTCGCCGACGCGGGCGGCAGCGACCACGTCGAGCCCGACGTAGCCCTCGGCACCAAGCTCCGGCATCCCAGCGTGGAGGCCCATGCGCACCCGGACACGACGGTCGTCCGGCCACTGCTCCTGCTGCAGTTCCCGCTGCGCCTGGATTGCGGCGGACACAGCCGCGCCGGCGTCCGGAAAGGCTGCGAGCAGCGCGTCGCCGGTCGCGTCCACCTCCGCGCCACCGTGCGTTGCCACCGCACTTCGAAGCGTCGCGCGTACAGTCGCCAGGATCTGGCCGTAGCCGGGGCCTGCATCCTCGACGAGCCGTGTCGAGCCCTCGATGTCGGAGAGCAGGAACGTCACCGGCCCGCGCGGCAGGCGCTCCTCGTCCACACTGGGAGTGTACGAGGCGGCGAGACCCGACCTCCGGGGGCGTCCGGCCGTCCGGTCGGGAATGACCGTCATCTGCGACCTCCGGCCGCCACTGTGTCTGGTGATGCGGTTCCCACTACACAGGGGCCGGGGCTTCGACGTCCGCCCTCGCGGTGACCGCGCGCGCGACGGGAATCACGGCGGACACCACCGTCCCCTCGCCGGGGATGCTCGTCACTTCGAGCGTTCCGTCGAGAGCCGCAAGTCGATCCTGGAGACCGCGTAGGCCCGACCCCTGCTCGGGGTCGGCGCCGCCCGCACCGGCGTCTCGCACCTCGACGGTCACCGTCCCGTTGGTCGAGGTGATGCACACCTGCGCGCGCGGGCTGCCCGAGTACTTGGCGACGTTGGTGAGTGCCTCGGCCACCACGTAGTACACGGCTGCCTCGACCGCCGCGGGGAGCTCGCCGTCGTCCATGCTGAGCTCGACCGGTACCGGGCTGCGCGCGACAAGCGCGTCGAGAGCGGGTCGCAGGCCGCGGTCGGTGAGCACCGCGGGGTGGATGCCCCGTGCCAGCTCGCGCAGCTCCGCGAGCGCCTCGGTTAGCTCTTCGCCCGCTGCGGTGAGCACGCGCGAGGCCTCGCCGGGGTCCGAGCCGATTCGGCTTTGGGCTATACGGAGGGCGACGCTCAGGGATACGAGCCTTTGCTGCGCGCCATCGTGGAGGTTTCGCTCGAGGCGACGGCGTGCCTCGTCGGCTGCCTGCACGATGCGTGTTCGAGAGGCTCGCACCTCCTCCTCGCGCTGCCGGCGCAGGTCGCGCTCCCGCTCCAGCGCGAGCTCGTTCCGCTTGCGCTCGGTGATGTCGAGCCCGCCTGCCACGATGCCTGTCACCAGGCCCGTCTCGTCGCGCAGTGGGGCACTTTCCCAGGCGATCACGATGCGCTCGCCCCGGGCGTTGGTGAAGGCGTTCTCGTAGGTCGCTGGTGCGAAGTCGGGCGCCGCCGCCCGGAAGCGCTCGACCATCGCGTCCCGTTCCACGGCGTCGATGAACACCTCCCAGAACGGCCGTCCACTCACGGCGGCGGTGTCAAGGTGGCCGCTGGCGGCAACGGCTGCGGGATTCACCTCGACGATCCTCCCGGCGGTGTCGATCTGGACGAGCAGGCTCGGTGCCGTGTCGATGATCGTGGTCAGCACACGATGCTGCGAGCGGAGCTCCGCTTGCAGGCGCTCGTTGCGGAAGGCGAGCCCGGCTGCCGCGGTGACCGCCGAAACCAGCTCCGGCTCTTCGCTCAGGGAGCGGTCGTGGACGATCGCCGCGATCTCCTCTCCGTTCACGAGTACCGGTGTCACATGGCCGGCCGGCGACCCATCGGGCGCCGGCGGCGGCACTGGCGCCCCATCCGATCCGATCCAGCTTCCGTCGGAACGGCGGAAGGCGACCTCGAGCGACGGATCGCGCAGGGTACGCGCGAGAACGTCACGCAGCGGGAGACCTTCGCCGAGCGCGACGACAAGGCCCGCCACCGACGACCGCTCGAGCCGCGTGCGGAGCAGACCCGCGAGGAAGGCAAGCGGTATGGCCGTGAACGCGATCAGGAAGAGCGGGCTCAGCGCATCGGAGAGCCTGCTGGACACCGTGCCCGTGAGGTTCACCACGAGCAGTGCAGCCAAGGCTGCGCCGCTGGCCAAGAGCACGGGGCCCAGCGCACGCCTGGTCGCCGTGGTGGCGCGTCGCCAGCGAGCGGCGATCAACACCGCTGCACCAAGGATCAGCGCGATGCCCACGACGGTGTCGATGACCATGATCACGTCGGAAAGGCCCTGTGCGTCCGCGACCGCGATCACGCTCTCCCGGCATCCGCCCGTGCAGCTCCGCTCGAGGGTGCGGTCGGCCAGCAGCGCCGCAGTCGGAACCGCGACGAGGCCGGCTACGAGCCCAACGAGATAACGGCGCTGCCACGCTGTTTCGAGATGCCCCGCCGGGAACGACAAGACAAGCAGCGCGAAGGGGACGAACGCAGCATTGCCAAGCGCCACGGCGACCGTGAAGGCCCAGTCGGAGTTGCCGGTGTGCAAAGCGGCGATGAACCACAGGTAGCCGGTCGCCGCCAGGTACCAGCCTGTGCGGTTCTCGGGCCGCCGGATCAGCGCAACCAGGCCGGCCAGCGCGAAGCTGATGCCGACGGGTACGGCGAACGCGAACGCCGCCCATTTGGTCTCGACGTGCTCAGAGACCCGGATCAGCCACACCGCGACGGCTGTCTCCGCCGCGAGCAGGGCGAGCGTAGGAATCAGCCAGCGGGCTCTCACGGCATGAGCGCGTCCACCGCGGGGCCGCTGAGATCTGCCTTCGAGATGAAGCCGAGAGCCCCGCTGTCCGCGATGAGGTCGCCGTAGTCCGACGCCTCGCGGCTGGACACGAGGATCACGGCCGGACGCAGTGCCGTCGCGCGAAGCCGGTCGCAGACCTCGAAACCGGTCATGTCGGGCAACTGCACATCGAGCAGGACGAGGTCCGGAGCGAGCTCAGTGCAGCGCTCGAGCGCGGTCGAGCCGTCCCAGGCCTCGCCGGAGACAAGGTAGCCACCCTCTTCGAGCACCGCGCGCGCCGACGCCCTGAAGCTGGGGTGGTCGTCGACGACGAGCACGGTGCGCATGCTTCGATGGTGACACACCCGGCGCCGCCGCAAGGTGCGGAGAACCGTACTTCGACCAGCTGTGCGGGAACGTCGCGGTCCCGGCCCAGACGCCTTTCCTGCGGCTCCGAATCGGCGTAGACTGCCGCGATGAAGGCGGAGGGATGGTGACAGGACTGGGAACACCGGGCCCCGTCGTCGTGCTGCGGGGCCTTCGCAAGACCTACGGCGACGTCGTCGCGGTGGATGACGTCGACCTGGAGATCGCCGCGGGCGAGTTCTTCACCATGCTCGGGCCGTCCGGCTCCGGGAAGACGACCACGCTCCGCATGATCGCGGGCTTCGAGCGGCCCGACGCGGGCACGGTCGAGCTGGACGGCCGGGACGTGTCACAGCTCCCGCCGTACGACCGGCCCGTCAACACGGTGTTCCAGGATTACGCGCTCTTTCCGCACATGACGACTCGGCAGAACGTCGCGTACGGGCTGATGGTGAAGAAGGTGCCGAGAGCGGAGCGTGAGCAACGGACCCAGGAGGCGCTCGAGCTCGTTCAGCTTCACAGCCACGGCGATCGCAAGCCGTCGCAGCTCTCGGGCGGGCAGCGCCAGCGCGTGGCCCTGGCAAGGGCCATCGTCAACCGGCCGCGGGTGCTCTTGCTCGACGAGCCGCTCGGGGCGCTCGACTTGAAGCTCCGTCAGGAGATGCAGATCGAGCTGAAACGGATCCAGCGAGAGGTCGGGATCACGTTCGTGTACGTCACGCACGACCAGGAGGAGGCGCTCACCATGAGCGACCGCCTCGCGGTGTTCAATCACGGACGGATCGAGCAGATCGACGTACCCGCGCGGGTGTACGAGCATCCCGCCAGCGAGTTCATTGCTGGGTTCGTCGGCGTCTCCAACGTGATCGCCCGCGACGGACGTCGCGTGACCGTCCGGCCGGAGAAGATCCAGGTACTCGAGCCACACGAGGCTGCTGTGGCCGGTGCCCGTGTCGAGGAAGGCGTCGTTCGCGACGTCCAGTACATCGGTCCCGTCACGCGCTATCACGTCACGCTGGATCGTGGCGGCGACCTGCAGGCGCTCGCACAGAACCTCGAGGAGTCGTCAGGCGACGTGCTCGCCATGCACGGACGAAAGGTCAGGCTTGCCTGGCGGCCAGAGCAGGAAGCAGTAATCGACGAACAGGAGGAAAGGAATGACTAGACGCAACAGGTGGTTCGGCCTCAGGGCAGGGCTCGCAACAGCGGTCGGCGTGCTTGCCCTCGTCGCGGCGGGCTGCGGCGGCGACGATGGTGGGGCCGGCGGCTGGCAGGTCGAGGGCCTGGGGTCCTCGCTCGAGGAGGTTCAGGAGTTGGCTCGGGAAGAGGGTCAGGTCAACGTCGTCCAGTGGGCGGGGTACGCGCAGCTGACGAAGGAGTTCGAGAGCGCGACCGGCTGCAAGGTGGCCACCAAAGACGGCGGCTCTTCGGACGACATGATCACGCTTCTCGAGACGGGTGCGTACGACGGTGTCTCTGCGTCCGGCAACGCCAGCGTGCGACTGATGGCGACGGGGGAGGTCGCTCCGATCAATACGGAGCTGATTCCGAACTTCGCGGACGTCCACGAGGGCATCCAGGGCAAGGATTACAACAGCCTCGACGGTGAGCCGTACGGTGTGCCGCACGGACGCGGGCCCAACTTCCTCATGTTCAGGACCGATCAGGTGCCGGAGGACACGGACAGCTGGGGTGTGATCTGGGAGGACGATCAGCTCGAGAAGTACAAGGGCAAGATCTCGATCTACGACGACTCCATCTTCATCGCTGACGCCGCCCTGTATCTGAAGGCGACGCAGCCGGACCTCGGTATCGAGAACCCGTACTTCCTCGACGACACGCAGTTCACGGCGGTCGTCGAACTGCTCAAGAAGCAGGCGGCCGCGAACCCGAGCTACTGGCCCGGTGACGTGGCGAAGCAGATCGGCGAGTTCACGAACGGCGACGTCGTCGTGGGCACAGCGTGGCCCTACCAGTACGTGCAGCTCACGTCCGCGGACCCGCCGGCGCCTGTGAAGGCGATCAAGCCGAAGGAGGGAACCACGGGCTGGTCGGACACGTGGATGATGTACTCCAAGGCCGCCAACCCGAACTGCATGTACCTCTGGATGAACCACATGATCTCTCCCGAGGCGCAGGCGGCGGTGGCAGAGGGCTTCGGCGAGGCGCCCGTCAACCTGAAGGCGTGCGAGCTCACCAAGAACCCCAACCACTGCACCGAGTACCACGCCGACGACGAGGAGTGGTGGGCCGACGTCTACTACTGGACGACGCCTGTCGCCGACTGCGGTGACGATCGCGGCGAGGTCTGCAAGACCCAGGAGGACTGGGAAGCGGCGTGGACGGAGATCCGCGGGTAAGCCAACCCGCGGTGATCGGTACTTCGTGACGTCGATCACTCATACCGAGCCGCCGCCCCGGGACAGCCCG
>JBJXGY010000125.1:0-6293 GCA_046160185.1 Gaiella sp.
ACGTCGCCGAAGCGGTGCGGCCCAGGGGCTAGCTCGGCGTTGGCACGTACCCCCTCCAGCGGGGGCAGGTGGAACTCGGTCGGCCGGATCAGCGCACCGATCGCGAGACCGATGCCTGCTGCTGCGAAGAGACCGGCGAGCACGATCCGTGTCACGACGCCCATCCTTCGGTGGCATGGCGCACCTCGGCCCACTCGGTGAACGCGCCGAGGACGTCGTTCGGGGCAGCCGTCGTCAGACGGAGATGGTCGAGACCGAGATCGTCGAAGGTGTGGAGCAGGCCTGCGAGGCGCGCTGCGTTGTCTCGTGCCCGTCGTGCTGCGGCCTTGGCGGAGACCCGCACGTCGAACCCTCGTCGCGAGCGTGGGTCACGGAGGGGCAAGGTGACCCCGCCCACGGCGGGGAAGCTCGACTCCCACAGCGGATCCTGGACGACGACCGGCACGACGTCGAGCCGGCGGGCCAGAAGCTCTGCCCAGGCGGAGATGGCCGGCGGTTCGAGGAAGTCCGAGACGACGAAGACGAATGTCCCGGGCACGAGCCCGCGGGCGCCGACGAGCGAGCGGAGGCCCTCCGTGAGCGCCTCCGGCGGCGCGTCGAAGACCGTCCGTTCCTCGTCCTGTGCACTCGACGAGTGGGCGGCTGGAGTCTCGAGTCGAGGCCCGTTCCCCGCCAGCATCAGCCGCCCGCGCAGCGCACGCTCCGCCTTTGCCGTCTCGGTCACGAGCTCTTCCACGGCCTGCACGACCGAGGGCTTGTGCAGCCACGGCGCGGGATACAGCGCCATCGACGGCCTGCGGTCGACCACGGTGACCACACGCGGCGCGCGATCGGCGAACGTCTCGCGCACGATCAGCTCGGTCGCACCGCGTGCGCTCGAGAGCCGGGCGCTGGCGGCCCAGTCGATCGTCCGCACGTCGTCCCCCGCCACGTAGGGCCGCGAGCCGGCGATCTCCGCTCCGGCGCCGCGCAGCACAGAGCGCACGATGCCGTGCTCGAGGCCTCCGGGCCTTCTCCGCGGCCGCAGCGGGAAGACGCCGGCGGCCGCCCCGCTCACGCCCGGCCCGGGGTGAGCGCCGGCCGGGGGGCGGCGGCGAGCGCGAGGTCACGCAGCCGGTCGCGAGCCGAGATGCCCTCGCGCCGCAGCTCGATGAGAAACCCTGGAGCGAAGAGAACCCGATGAGCGACCACGGGGAGGAACAGCTCCTCGACGTCGCCGGGCACCACATGGTCGCGGCCGCGCAGAAGCGCCCAGGCGCGCGCCGCACGCTCGAGGGCGAGCGAGGCCCGCACGGACGCGCCGAGCACGACGCCTTCGAGCTCACGGGTGGCGCGGACGAGACCGATCGCCCACCCCACCAGGAGCGGGTCGATGTACACGTCCTCGACCGCTCGGGCCGCAACCGCGAGCTCGTCGAGGTCGACCACCGGCTGCAGGTGCTCGAGTGGATGCCCGTGCCGCTGGGCACCGACGATCGCCTGCTCGTCGGCGGCGTCCGGGTAGCCGAGCGCTGTACGCAGAAAGAAGCGGTCGAGTTGCGCCTCCGGCAGCGGAAAGGTGCCCTCCTGCTCGACGGGGTTCTCCGTCGCGAGCACGAGGAAGGGGCGCGGCAGCGGGCGGCTCTCCCCGCCGACCGTGACCTGCGCTTCCGCCATCGCCTCGAGCAGCGCGGACTGCGTCTTCGGCATGGCGCGGTTGATCTCGTCGACGAGGAGCACGTTCGTGAAGACCGGGCCCGGGCGGAAGCGAAACACCTGGCCAGCAGGATCGAAGACCTCGAGCCCGGTGACGTCGGTGGGCTGCAGGTCCGGAGTGCACTGCACGCGGCTCGCTGCGGCGCCGCGGATCGAACCGGCAAGGGCTCGCGCGAGCACCGTCTTCGCCGTCCCGGGGACATCGTCGAGCAGCACGTGGCCACCGCAGGCGAACGCGGCGAGCACGAGCTCGATCTCGCGCGTCTTGCCGCGGATCACCGTCTCGACGTTCTCGCGCAGCGCCGTCAGCGTGACGGACGCACGCTGGCCGTCCCCGGGTTCGACGGGGTCTACGATCGCCTCACCTGTCGGCACGACTGTCTGCTGAGACGTGCGACGGGAACGGAGGTTGGCTGCTCTCGGGGCGGGGTACTTCGCATCCGACCCAAGAACTACCATCCTCCACCGTGATCAGGATCCCCCCGAGGAGCGGCGGCTGGCTCGAGGTCGTCTGCGGGCCGATGTTCTCGGGCAAGAGCGAAGAGATGATCCGCCGTCTGCGCCGCGAGGAGATCGGCGGCCATCGCGTGATCATCTTCAAGCCCAAGATCGACGACCGCTACGCCGTCGAGGACGTCGTCAGCCATGCCGGGATGCGCATGCGCGCGGTTGCGGTCGGCGATGTCGGCGAGCTGCTCCCGCGGGCCGACGGTCACGACGTGGTGGGGATCGACGAAGTGCAGTTCTTCGAGGGCTCCGTGGTAGCCGTGGCACTCGAGCTGGCGGCGCGCGGCAAGCGGGTGATCGCTGCCGGTCTCGACCAGGACTTCCGCCGCAGACCGTTCGGCCCGATGCCGGAGCTCCTCGCCTACGCCGAGTTCGTCGACAAGCTGCAGGCCGTGTGCCAGAAGTGCGGCGGGCCGGCCACGACCACCCAGCGCCTGGTCGACGATGCGCCGGCTCCCTACGGCGGTGACACGATCGTCGTCGGTGCCTCGGAGCAGTACGAGGCCCGCTGCCGCAGCTGCCACCAGCCCGGCGCAGACGTAGCCCGGATCGCGATCTAGTCGACGAGCCTGGATCCGCCAGTCAGGCTGAGGTGGCGAGCCTGGGGTCTGACCTCGCAAAGGCAGCCAGGCCGACCACCACGCGGGTTGCGGGGTGACCCCGCCTTTCCTGACCGAACGTATACGCGGGAAAGACGTACAAGCGGGGTCTGACCCGGGCGTCAGACCCCTGGCGCGTCGGACGGGTGTTCCTACCCTCCACCTCTCGTGATTCGTACGAGGCTGGTGACGGCGAAGGCGGATGCCGCTACCAGCACGATCGTCCCGCCCGGCGGGAGATCCGCGTAGTAGGCGATGGTGAGGCCGGCGAGCACGGACACGAGGCCGAACGCCATCGCCAGTCCCAGCGTGGAACGCAGGCTCCACGAAAGCTGACCGGCCGCGACGACGGGTAGCACCATCAGCGCCGCGATCAGCAGGATCCCGACGATCCGCATCGAGAGGGCTACCGTCAGCGCCGCGAGCACGGCCACGACACCGTTCATCAGCCCGACACGCACACCGGCGATGCGGCTCCCCTCCTCGTCGACGATTGCGGCAACCAAACCGCGATAGACAGTGGCGATCACGAGAAGCGCCGCGCCGCCGAAGCCGAACACCGTCCATAGATCGCCGTACGTGACGGTGAGGATCGAGCCGAAGAGGTACTGGAACAAGTTGGCATCGAGTGCGCCGGCGCTCGAGAGGAGCACCACGCCGAGCGCGATACCCACGTAGAAGACGATTGCGAGAGCCTGGTCGCCCGCCGCGCCGAAGCGGGTGCGCAGGACCTCGATCGCGATCGCACCGGCGATCGCGAAGACAAGGGCGGCGGCCACGGGAGACACGTCGAGCAGGTACCCGGCCGCTACCCCCGCAAAGGCGATGTGCCCGATCCCGTCCCCGATCAGGGACTGCCGGCGTTGCACCAGGAAGAAGCCCACCGCCGGGGCCAGCACGCCGACGACGATCCCGACGGCCAAGGCGAGTCGCATGAACTCGAGCCTCAGCACGAGCAGCCGCTCACGGAAATCCACTCACGCTTCGCGCGGCTGCAAACACTTCGCGGAGCGTTGTCCTCAGTCGCACCCGCATGTTCCGGTACGGGCGCTCCCTGCGTCGTAGCCCCGCTCGGTTTTCGCCGGCGAACCACGCCCGGATCTCCCGGAGCGACCACTAGTGACCGTGCCCTTCGTGGCCGTGCTGGTGGGAGGGGTCGTGCCAGACGTGTGGCAGCCCCGAGGGATGGCCGTCGAAGAGGATCCCTCCGGACACGAGGACGAGACGCTTCACGATGTGCTCGACCGCGCCGAACTCGTGGGAGACGTAGAGCACGGTCATTCCACGCTCGCGCCGTAACTCGTCGAGAAGTTGGCCGAGCGATTCCTGCGCCTCGGCGTCGACGCCCGTGGTGGGCTCGTCGAGGACGAGGAGTGCAGGCTCGCCGGCGAGAGCCTTCGCGATCATCGCGCGCTGCTGCAGTCCCCCGGACAGCGAGCGGAGCGGCGACCGCGACCGCTCACCCAGCCCGACGCGTTTGATCTCCCGGTCGACCGCCTCCCGGTCGGTGCGGCGGAGCGGGCCCAAGCTGCCGGATAGAGCCAGCCGGCCAGTAGCCACGGCCTCACGCACCGTGACCGGCGCCTCCCCCCCGAGCGCCGCCCGTTGCGGGAGGTAACCCACCCGGGTGTGGCGGCGGGCCTCCCCAGGGGAGCGTCCGAAAACCGCCACCGAGCCGCGGTCGGGCCGCTCGAGGCCGAGGACGAGCCGCAGCAAGGTCGTCTTGCCGCCTCCGTTCGGCCCTGCTATGGCCACGAACTCGCCGGGTTGCACGGTCAGGTCGACGCCTTCGAGCACCGGTACGCCCGGCCTGTAGGCGAAGGAGACGCCTGCGACGTGGACGGCCGGAACGGTCTCGTGCGGGAGCGCCATCATTGGCAGTCCAGGGCCGCCCGCAGTGCGGCGAGGTTCTCGCGCATCACGGTGAGGTAGTTGGCCCCCGCGGAGAGGCGCGCCTCGGACAGCCCCTCGAGCGGATCGAGCACCGCAGTCCCGGCCCCGGCCTCCGCGGCGACGGTGCGCGCGAGCGCGGGCGACACGAGCGTCTCGAAGAAGACGATCGTGGTGCCGGTGCTGCGCACCGTGTCGACCAGGGCTGCGAGCGCGCTCGGGCCCGGTTCCGCCTCGGGCGCGAGACCCGTGAGCGCGACCTGGCGCAGCCCGTAGCGGCGCGCGAGGTGCCCGAAGGCCGCATGGCTCGTGACAAGGACACGGCGCTTGCACCTGCGCAGTCCGGCACGGAATTCACGGTCGAGCATCTGGAGGCGTGCCGTCAGGTGCTTCGCCTCGGCTCGAGCGCCGAGCGCGCCGCCGAGGCGGTCGACGATCAGGGCGAAGGCGACGGGATCGAGCCAGACGTGGGGATCACCAGCCGCCGGTGGTTCCCGCTGGATCGCGTCGAACGTGCTGCCGGACCGGCTCTCGAGCGCTCGCTCCACAGCCGGCTGGAAGCCGCCGCCGAGATAGACGACGAGATCCGCCTCGGCGATCGCCCGAGCCTGGGACGGAGTGAGCTCGAGATCGTGCGGCTCGGCGCCCGCGGGAGTCAAGTTGCGGACGGAGCGGTCCGGAGCGAGCTCGGAGACAGCCCAGGCAAGGGGATAGAAAGAGGCGACGACCTCGCCGCCGGCGTCTCGGGCCTCGCCACCACAGCCTGCGGCCGTGGCGGCGAGCGCCGCCGCGACGATAATTAGAACGATTCTCGAAAACACGCATCCGAGGATAGCACCCTTCTTGAGAATCGCTATCATCGAGTTGATGACGGTGACGTGGCTCGAGCATGCGACCGCCGCGCTCGGGAGGTCGGGCCTGCGGGCCGGAGGCGCGCGCCAGGCGGTGATCGAGCACCTGGCCACGCAAGCCTGCTGTCTGTCGGCCCAGGAGATCCACGAGGGCCTGCGCCGCACCGGGACGCGGGTGGGCGTCGCGAGCGTGTACCGCGCCCTGGACACGCTGGCCTCGCTCGGTCTCGCCCACCGGGTCGATCTCGGCGACGGTAGCCAGCGCTACGAGGCCGCGCAGCCGGACGGGCACCATCATCACCATCTCGTCTGCGATACGTGTGGCGCCGTCGAGCAGTTCGAGGACGGGCAGCTCGAGCGGGCGCTGGCGCGCGTCGCTGCCGACCGTGGCTATGCGATGACGGGTCACGATCTCGTCATCCACGGCGCGTGCGGCGACTGCCGGTAGCCAGACCAGGGTCGAACGCCGCTCGGCTCGCCGGCGAGCTCAGGCGGTGGCGAGCAGCCCCTCCTCCTGCAGCACGCGCCGCGCCACGCGGAAGGCCTCGACGCCCGCCGGCACGCCGGCGTAGACGGTGACGTGGTACAGCGTGTCCTTGATCTGCTCGACGGTGCAGTCGTTGCGGAGGGCGCCGCGGACGTGCAGTGCGAACTCCTCCATCCGTCCGAGCGTGCCGAGGATGGCGAGCACGAGCAGGCTGCGCGTCGGCCGCTCCACCCCCTCCCGTGTCCAGCACGCCCCCCAGCAGTA
>JBJXGY010000126.1:0-5860 GCA_046160185.1 Gaiella sp.
CGAGCTCCGGTGCGAGCGAGAGGTCGCGGCCGGCGAAGCGGCAGGCCAGGCGGTCGCTCTCCCCTCGGACGACCTCGGCCCTGACCAGATTCATCGACGGGCTGCCGATGAAGCTCGCCACGAACAGGTTGGCGGGGTGGTCGTACAGCTGCTGAGGAACGTCGACTTGTTGCAGGCGGCCTTTGCGCATGACGGCGACGCGGTCGCCCATGGTCATGGCTTCGATCTGGTCATGGGTGACATAGATGGTCGTTGTTCGCAGCTCCCGCTGAATGCGGGAGATCTCCGCGCGCATCTGCACGCGCAGCTTCGCATCGAGGTTGGACAGCGGCTCGTCCATCAGGAAGGCTGCGGGCTCGCGAACGATGGCTCTACCCATCGCCACTCGCTGGCGCTGCCCGCCGGAGAGCGCCCGCGGCTTCCGGGACAGCAGATCCTTGAGGTCGAGCGTTCCGGCGATCTTCTCGACGCGGCGTCTTACCTCGGCCTTCGGCAGGCCGTGCATCTTGAGGCCGAAGCCGATGTTCTCGGCCACCGTCATGTGCGGGTAGAGGGCGTAGTTCTGGAAGACCATCGCGATGTCCCGTCGACGCGGCTCGAGCCCGTTGACGACGTTGTCGGCGATGCGGATCTCGCCCTCGGTGATCTTCTCGAGCCCGGCGACCATGCGCAGCGCGGTCGTCTTGCCGCAACCGGAGGGCCCCACGAGGATCATGAACTCACCGTCGGCCACGTTCAGCTCGAGATCCGCGACCGCCCGTGTGCCGTCAGGGTAGACCTTTCCGACGCCTTCGAACGTCACCGTTCCCATGTCCGGCACACCCCTCTCGTCGTTTCACAAGCTGCGGGCCGTTCACCGACGGCCGGCGGAGGCCGATCGAGCGCGAGCAGATTGCCGGGGTGATCGGCACCGGCGAGGGCGTCGGCGTGGACAGGCACCTGCGCGTCAGGCAACCGTGGGGCTCTTTCCCGCCGCTTCATCGGACCGTCCCGGCCGTGATGCCGCGCACGATCCAGCGCTGCACGGCGAGCGAGAAGATGAGCATCGGAATGACGGTCAGGATGCCGACCGCGGAGGCGATGTTCCAGTCGATCGGGCTCTCGGTGGTGAGCAGGGACGAGGCGCCGATCGGGATCGTCTCGCGATCCTGCGAGTTGATGATGTAGAGGCCGACGAGGAACTCGTTCCAGACGAAGATCTGCCCGAAGATGGCGGAGACGAGGAGACCCGGCCGGACGAGCGGGAGCATTACGCGGACCAGCAACCCGAGACGGGTACAGCCGTCGACCATCGCGGCGTCGTCGATCTCGCGCGGGATCTCGTCGAAGAAGCCGATCATGATCCAGACCACGAGCGGCAGCGAGAAGGCGATGTAGGGGAGGATCAGGCCCAGGTAGCTGTTGGTCAGCCCGATGTACTGGATCATCAGGAAGATCGGGATCGCAACCGCGACAGGGGGCATGAACCGGAAGCTGAGGATCGTCGAGGCCCAGTTGTCGCGGCCGCGGAACTCGAGCCGCGAGAAGGCGTAGGCGGCAGGCACGCCGAGGACGAGTGCCAGCACGGTCGAGCCGATGGTGACGATGAGCGAGTTCTTGATGAACGTGATGAAGCCGTTGTCGTGCAGGACGGTCCTGTAGTTCTCGCTGATCGTCGCCCAGTCGAAATGCAGTGTCGGGGGCACTTCGAGCACGTCGATCCGCGTCTTGAACGAGATGATGAGGAGGAAGAGGAACGGCGCGATCGCGACCGCAGCGATCAGCGCGAGCACCACGTACGAGACGGTCCTGCCCGCCAGCCGCAGGGTCACGTGGCGTCCTCTCTGCGAACGTTCACAACCTTGAACAGGATCGTGATGCCGATCATCGCGGCGATCACCATCACGTAGGAGATCGCCGAGGCGTAGCCGTACTGCTGGTACTTGAAGCCGTTCTGGAACGCCTCGAACGAGAGCGTCGACGTGGCCTGCACCGGACCGCCGTTGGTCAGCCCATAGACGAGGTCGAACGTGCGGAAGGCGTCGATGCCGCGGAAGACGGCGGCGAAGATGATCGCAGGCATCAGGAGCGGAAGCGTGATGTAGCGGGTTCGCCGCCACCAGTTCGCGCCGTCGACCTCGCTTGCCTCGTACACCTCCACCGGCAGCGCCTGAAGTCGAGCGAAGACGATGATGAACACGAACGGCGTCCACTGCCAGACGTCCACCATGATCAGCGTCCGCAGCGCCGTGCCGGGATCGGAGAGCCATCCGATGTTCGCGAAGCCGAGCTTGACGAAGATCCAGTTGAGCATCCCCCACTCGGGGTTGAGCAGGGCGCGCCACATGAGACCGACCACCACAGGGGTGATCAGCATCGGCAGGATCAGCAATCCGCGGACGATCGCCGAGCCCCGCAGACGCTGGTTGAAGAAGAGCGCGAGTGCGGTCCCGAGCGTGACCTGAATCGCCACTCCAGCCCCGGTGAACACGACCGTGTGACCGACGATGCCCCAGAAGTCGTCGCTGGAGAACAGCTGCCTATAGTTGTCGAGACCGATCCAGCGCCAGGTGTTGGCCCGTGTGTCGTAGTCCTCGAAGGAGCGGACGAGGCTGACCACGAGGGGGTAGATCGAGAAGACGACGAGGTAGAGGACGCAGGGTCCGAGCAGAAGGAGCGCCTCGCCTCGCCGCTGAGTCGGCGAGACGAGACGCGTGCCCCGGTCGTCCCTGCGGATCCTCGCAGCGGCCGACGTCATCAGCTACCGGGCCTGTCGCCGTCAGGCGAGGTGGCCGCCCCTCTTGAGGATTTCCGTCCAGCGGTCGTTCGCCTTCTTGCAGGCTGCGGCCGCGCTCGACGAGCCGCCAAGGGCCGCGGCGAACTCCTCAGCCGCCGCTCCGATCATCTCGAACGTCTCCGGGACGTTCGCGATCTCGAGGATCTGCGCCTTCTGGAACGCCTTGCCCGCCACCGAGAGGTACGGCAGCTTCTTGTTCAGGGCCGGATTGAAGAACGTCGAGTTCCGGTTCGGATCGGTCTGGTAGGTGCCCGTCTGGTACTTCTCCCACTCCTTGGAGGTGAGGTACGTGATCACCGCCCAGGCACCGTCCTTGTTCTTCGCGTTCTTCGGGATCCCGACGCCCCACCCGCCACGTACGATGCGGCCCGCCGCGGCCCCTGTGCCCGGGGTGGTGGCGACCCCAGCCTTGGACGCGACCTTCGATGTCTTCGGGTTGAAGACGGGGCCTGCGATCGTCGACCACATGGCCATCATCGCCGTCTTGCCCGCGCTGAAGGCGTCTGTCGAGGCGGTGAAGTCGTACTGGAGCACGCCGGACGAGGCGTGCTCGACGCAGTCGACCATGTTCTGCAGGGCGGCCACGGCCTGCGGGCTCGTCAGCCGTGGCTTGAAGTTCTTGGCCTGGGGCGAGCCGCTCATCAGCTTGCCGCCCGTGCCGGCGAAGCGGCTGTAGAAGTCGACCAGGAACATCGACACGTCACCGGACTTGGCGATCATGCTGTTCCCGGCGACACCGCCGGTGTTGAGCTTCTTCGCGGCGGCGAGGTACTGCCCCCACGTCTTCGGCACCTGCAGCCCGGCCGCCTTGAGCAGGTCCTTGCGGTAGAAGAGAATCACGCCGCCGCCGTGCAGGCCCGGGATCAGGTAGACGCTCTTGCCACCGAACTGCTGCTTGGCGATGTCGTAGTTGCTGACGTACTTGAGCGCGCCGGGCGTGAAGTCCTTCGGATAGTCGTATCCGGCCGGCACGTCCGCGAGACGGGCGTTCAGCTTCTCGAAGTAACCGCCGCCGACGAAGTTCGAGACCGTGAACCCGAGCACCTCGATCACGTCGAACGTGCCTGACGAGGCCTTGACGCTCTGGTTGGTCTTCTCGATCAGCGGGCCCACGGCGAGAGCCGTCATCTTGAGGTCGATCCCGAACCGCTTCTTGATCTCGCCGATCTTGTCCTTGACGCCCTTGTCGTCGCCCTCGGCAGCGACCAGGATGTTGACGACACCTCCCTGGAGACCACGTGCGGCGACGCGATCGGCCGCCGTGGCCTTGCCGGCACCGACGAGCACTCCGCCGATCCCTGCGGCCGACAGGCCCATCAGCGCTGCCCGCTTGATGAACTCGTCGCGGGTGATGTCGCCGGTGACGAGTTGGTCGATCACGTTTTTCGTTGCCGTGCCGTTCCCCGATTCGCTCACTGCAGCCTCCTTTGGCTGTGCCTGCACGTTTCGTGTCGGGCCAGGCGGACGCCTGTCGCCGGGTTGTTCCTTGCGCGGAACCGCGTCTAGTCGATGGCGCCTCCGAACAGTTCGAGGCCCGTGACCCCGTCCAGCGTGACGCGCGAGATGGTGCCGTGGTAGACGGCATCGGTGCCGAGGCCGGCGCCGACGTCGGTGACGTACATCGTCGATCCCCGGAACTGGACGTTCGTCGGGTAGTCGCCGAAACCCTCGAGGAGTTCCTTCTCGTTGCCGTCGGGCGAGACCACGCAGACACCGCCGGAGAGCACGGTGGCGATGTAGAGGTCGCCCGCAGTGGAGCACTTGAGCCCGTCGGGGATGTGCTTGGGGTCGGCGAGCACGCAGATCTCCTCGACCTTGCCCGAGGCAGGGTGGTAGCGCTTGATCGCCCGGGTGAACGATTCGGCCCAGACGACGTTGCCGTCCGCCTCGACGGTGATCCCGTTCGGGAAGGTGGGCCCGGTCTCGACGAGCACCTCCCCGGTGCCGTCTGGGTTGAGCGCGAAGATGTAGCCCGGTGGAGGCGGGTTCGTCGGGTGGTAGTCACCGGCCGGATCGGTGAAGTACAGCCGGCCGTCCTTGCCGAACGCAAGGTCGTTGGGCGCTTTCAGGTCGACGCCGTCGACACTGGTCACGAGCACCTCGACCACGCCTTCGGGCGAGACACGCTGCAGGCAGGGCGGCCGTTGGTCGCGTGCGCGCCATTCACGCTCGCGGCCGCCGTTCTGGGTGACGATCAGCGAGCCGTCGCTGCAGACCAGCACGGAGTTGGGCCCACCGCCGACGTACACGTGCTCCTGGACTCCCTCCTCGGGTGTCCACACCGATACCCGGCTGTTCCAGATCTCCACGAAGATGAAGCGCCCGTCAGCGAGAAAGGCCGGTCCCTCTCCGGCGCCGATCCCTCCGGCCAGCTGCTCGATCTTCACGGTGTGCCCTTTCCTCTCGTCGGCGCTACTGCACCAGATATCCGTCGTCGACTGCGAGCACGTGGCCGTTCACCTTGGCGGCGCCGTCGCCCGCGAGGAACAGCACTGCCGCCACCAGCTCCTCCGGCTGGATCAGCCTGCGTACGATCATGCGGTTCTGGATGAAGTCGGTCGTCGAGGTCAGGCCGCTCATGGCCAGCGCCTTGGTCAGGATCGGCGTCTCGCAGAGCCCCGGAGCGATCGCGTTGACGCGCACGCCACGATCGGCCCATTCGAGCGCGAACGACCTGGTCGTCTGCACGACGCCGCCTTTGCTGGCGAGGTATGCGCTGGAGTGCGGGTAGGCGATGAACCCGCCGATCGACGCGATGTTGACGATGCTGCCCGCGCCGCGCTCGAGCATCTTCCTGCCGATCGCCTGACTCATGAAATAGGTTCCTTTGAGATTGAGCGCGAGGATCCGGTCGTAGGCGTCCTCGGGGAACTCCTCGATCGCGCAGCGGTAGGCGGCGCCGGCGCTGTTCACCAGCACGTCCACCCGGCCGTGATCCGACTCCAGCTGATCCGCGAAGGCGGTGACGGCAGCGACGTCGGTCACGTCGAGGCGACGGTACTCGGCGGCGCCACCTGACTGCGCGATGCCGTCGACCACCTCGCGTGCGAGGTCGTCGTTGATGTCGGCGACGACGACGTGAGC